>JAADGR010000320.1 GCA_013152225.1 Calditrichota bacterium | reverse complement strand
ATGAATTAAACTTTAAGGAGGTAACGTTGAGTTCATTATTTGGAGAAATAAATCGCCGGGATTTCTTTAAGTACAGTGCGATGACAGCGGCTGCATTAGGGCTATCTCAGGTGGATGTTATTAGCAAATTATCCGATGCCATCGCAGCTACTGCGTCGAACAAACCTGCTGTCATCTGGTTAGAAGGCCAGGATTGTGCTGGTTGTACAACTTCATTCGCCAGCGCACTAAATCCGCCAGTTGCTTCTCTCATATTGGATACATTATCTGTCAGGTATCACGAGACGATAATGGCTGCAGCCGGCCATCAGGCAGAAGCTGTATTACAAGCAACAATCAAAAAAGGCGGTTATGTACTAATAGTTGAGGGATCAATCCCCACTGCTGATGATCGCTTTTGTATGGTTGCAGGACGTCCGTTTAGAAAAACATTATTAGAATGTGCCCGTCATGCTGGTGCTATTATTGCAGTGGGTGCTTGTGCCAGTTACGGTGGCATTCCTGCAGCAGGACCAACCGGTGCCAAAGGAGTGCGAGATATAGTAAAAAATAAACCTATCATCAATATTTCCACCTGTCCGGTCCATGTTGATCACCTGGTTGGCACAATAGTTTATTTTTTAACTACTAAAAAAGTACCACCTTTGGATAAAGAAGGGCGACCAAAAATGTATTTTGGAGAATCAATTCACGATAACTGTCGCCGACGCAACTATTTTGAACAGGGCATGCTTCTCGAAGATTGGAATGATCCAGAACAAAAGAACTGGTGTTTGATTGGTAAGGGTTGTAAAGGACCGGCAACCTACTCAGATTGTTCTGTACGCCGCTGGAATGATGGATTAAATTTCTGTATCGACTGCGGTGCTGGTTGTCGGGGTTGTGCGGAGCCCAATTTTTACGCTGGTGTAACTCCGCTTTACACTGATCCTACTGGCATGGCAGAACAGTTGAGAGAAGAAGCAAAAAAGAGACAATTAATGAAAAAACAACTTCGGAAGGAGGTGAAATAAATGGGTAAGAAAATAACTATAGATCCAGTCACGAGAATTGAGGGACATCTAAAGATTGAAGTTGAAATCGAAAATGGGAAGGTGAAAGATGCCTGGAGTTCTGGCACGATGGCTCGTGGTATCGAACTGCTTCTAAAGGGAAAAGATCCCCGAGACGCTTCTTATGTCACTTCCAGAATCTGCGGTGTTTGCTACAGCGTCCATCAGATATGCTCTGCTTATGCTCTGGATGATGCTTTTGGCGCAAAAGTTCCCGTTGGAGGCACACTGCTCAGAAATTTGGTCATGGGCGCTGAATATATTTATGATCATATTCTCCACTTTTATCATTTGACCGCCCTGGATTATCTGGATATTATGGCAATTGCTTATTACACCGGAAAAGATAAAGAACTTAATGCTGTCAAGGATAAAATTGTAACCTTAGTTAAATCTAAAGATACTTACCCATTAACACCTCGTTATGAACCAGATGATTATTGTGTAAAAGATCCGGAAATTGTGATTACTGCAGTCAAACATTATATAGAAGCACTGTCCATGCAGGCAAAAGCTCGCAATATGGGAGCAATTTTTGGTGGAAGACAACCACATTATCAGAGTATTGTCGTTGGTGGTTTTACCCAGTTACCGGACATTAATCAAGTGTTAAAATTCCGCACCATGTTGGATGAACAAAAGAAATTTGTTGATGAGGTTTACTATCCTGATGTAATGGCTTTTGGAACTGGTCCTCTAATGCCATTGGCAAAAATGGGGTTAGGTGGAGGACATTACAATTATCTTTCCTATGGTGCTTTACAGATCAAACCGCCATACAAGAAACTGCTTTTCCCGGCTGGTTTCATCAGGAAACTAAATCCGGTTAACCTAACAGTAGAACCTTTTGATCAGAAAAAAATTACTGAGTCCGTAAAGTACGCCTGGTATAAAAATGGGCGGAAACCGCTTCACCCTTCAAAAGGTAAGACGGCTTATGACTTAGATAAACAAGAAGCCTATTCATTTGTCAAAGCGCCTCGTTATGATGGCGAAGCTGTTGAGGTAGGCCCCTTAGCCAGAATGCTAATCGCTAAAAATCCAACGCTATTGGATTTGATCAAAAAAGGTGTTAAGCCTGGCGTCGTTGCCCGTCACGCCTGTCGCGCAATTGAAACTAAATTAGTAATCGATGCGTGTTATAAGTGGTGCGATCAATTATTATCTGAAATGACTAAACCAGGTTTTAAAATACACGATTCCAAGCATTGGGAAATACCAGAAAATGGCGAGGGCGCTGGATTCTATGAACCACCCCGTGGAGCACTCGGTCATTGGATCAATATTAAAAATAAAAAAATCAAAAATTACCAGGCAGTCGTCCCCTCGACCTGGAATGCATCACCGCGCTGTAATAAAGGGATTCGAGGACAGTACGAAGAATCGCTCATCGGTGTGCCTGTACCCGACCCAGATAATCCGATTAATGTGGTTCGCGTCATTCGTTCTTATGATCCCTGTTTAGCCTGTGCTATTCACTTAATTGATCCACAGACGAACGAAGTGAAGAAATTCGTGATCGAATAATGAGTCTATTTTAAAAAGAAAAACCCAGGCATTGGAAAAAATCTGAAAATGTCTGGGTTTAAACTAAATTCATTAACACCGGAGACGACCAAGAGATTCGTGAACAATAAGATTAATCAGGCTGCGGAGAAGAATACTTTTGCTTCTTCTCCTAGAATTGTGGTTTTGGGCGTAGGGAACGAACTTCTTTCTGACGAAGGCGTCGGTATCCACGTGGTGAAAGAGCTGCAAAAAATGGAAGTTCCGCCGCACGTGGAAGTCATCGAGGGCGGCACTGACGGATTTGGCTTGTTAAACATTATCACCGATACAGATAGGTTGATCGTTATCGATTCTGTGAAGGGAGGAAGCCCGCCCGGCACTCTCTACAAATTTGACATTGAGGATGCGCCAAATGCATCAGATCTCTTCAAAACTTCCGTGCACCAAATCAGCATTTTGGAAGTGATTCATCTGTCCGAATTGATCGGAAAAACTCCGCAGACAACAGTTTTGGGCGTTGAGCCCGGTTCCATTGAAACTGAGATGTCTCTGACGCCTGATGTTCAGCAAAAAATTCCTCGCATCATCGAGCTCATTTTTGAGATGATTGAAGAATCTGCGCCGGAGACGCCCAATGCATGAGCTTTCCATCATCGAGAGTATTGTCGATATTGTTTTGGAAGAGATGCCGAAGCACAATTTGACGAAAGTGACAAAAGTGTCTTTGCGCATCGGCGATATGCGACAGGTCGTACCCGATGCCATGCAATTTGGCTTTGAAGTGGTGACGAAAAATACGCCGCTGGAAGACGCAGAGTTGTTGATCGAGCACATTCCGATTACGGGCCAGTGTGAAAAATGCAAACATGAATTTCTTGTCAAAAGTTGGCTGGACAATTGTCCGCGCTGCGAACATCCGAACATTCAAATCATAGCCGGAAAAGAGCTGGAAATCGCTGAATTTGAAGGAACCTAAAACGATGGGAGGTGATTGCCATTAAAGTACCGCTTGTAAAAAATATCCTGGAAGCGAACGACAAAATTTCTGACCTCAACAAAAAGTTTTTTGATGAAAAGAATGTACTTGTCGTCAACATCATGAGTTCGCCGGGCGCCGGGAAAACCACGCTCATCAGCAATACTATTAATGCCTTGAAGGACGAATTTAAAATCGGCGTCATCGAGGGAGACATTCAGTCCACGTATGACGCGGAAAAAATCGCTGAAACCGGCGCGCAAGTCGTGCAAATCAACACCGGCGGCGCCTGTCACCTGGACGGCAACATGATTCGCGACACTTTTGATCAATTGGATTTCGACAACATGGATCTGTTGATCGTGGAAAATGTCGGGAATTTGGTCTGTCCGGCGGAATTTCAAATGGGAGAAGATTTTAAGGCGATGCTGCTGAGCATTCCTGAGGGCGATGATAAACCGCTCAAATATCCGCTCATGTTTCACGAGTCCAGCGTTTTGCTGATTAATAAAATCGACTTGCTGCCTTATATTGAGTGTGACGTCGAAAAAATTAAAAGAGAATCAAAGAAAATTAACCCTGAAATAGAAATTTTTGAAGTTTCCGGCAAAGTGGGCACGGGCCTGGTCAGGTGGCTCAATTTGTTGAAAGAAAAAATTCGTCAAAAGAATGATCCGAAATAGAGCCACAATCAGAGGCATCGTTCAGGGTATCGGTTTTCGCCCGTTCATTTACAAGCTGGCGAAGAAATGGCAATTGAGCGGCTTCATCCGAAATAATAGCTTCGGCGTGGAATTGGAAGTTCAGGGCGAAAAGGAAGCAGTGGAAAGTTTTTTTTGCGAAATAGAATCGGATCTACTGCCGCTGGCGCAAATTTATTCCGTTGAAAGAACGACACTGCCGCCGAATAATGATGCCAATTTTGAGATTCGCGGCAGTGAAACCCACGAGACCAAATACGCGTTCATCCCGCCCGACATGAGCATCTGCGACGATTGTCTGCGGGAATTGTTTGATCCCAGCGATCGACGTTACCGTTATCCGTTCATCAACTGCACTAATTGCGGACCGCGCTACACAATCATCAAAGACGTCCCTTACGACCGACCAAAAACTTCAATGGCTATTTTTGAAATGTGTCCGCAATGTTCCCGCGAATATCACGATCCGGAAAACAGAAGATTTCACGCGCAGCCCAATGCTTGCCCTGTTTGCGGGCCTCATGTGGAATTGTTTGATGCGGAAAAGAGAAAAATTTCGGCTGCGGATGCGATAGCTGAAACAGTGCG
>JAADGR010000181.1 GCA_013152225.1 Calditrichota bacterium | reverse complement strand
GTATTAACTCCACCTTCGATGCCGAATCCAATGGAATTCCGACATTTTGACTCCAATTCAGATGATTGCGAAAATAAGGGGGTGGTTACAAGCATGAAAATGAATACACTACAAATGCGAGAGCAATACTTGTACATAATCATTAACTCCTCAAGTTAGTTAAGGTACCGCTATAATTAAAAAAGCCCAAACATCTCTTACCATTTTTTCTTTAAAAAAAGGAGTCAGCAGTTATTCAGGCTTTTCTTGTCAACAATATCGGCGGTTCTCATCCTTTGCATTCCGGCGGGAGAGAACAACTTTTGCTCCAAATATTTTAGTGTAAAGTAAAAAAAAACGACTTCTGTCAAGTGTTTTTATAAAAAGTCGCAAATATTTTCGTAAACTGACGTTATGGGTTTGGGAAACGTTCACAGAAGCGATTTTTAAAACGGGCTTTTTCATCGTTGCAAATGTCGAGGGGAAAATAATGTGGATGTTTACCAAACCTTGAGAGGTTTGGTAAACATCAAGTTGCCGTCAGGTGCGCCGCACAAACAGGAATTCTACTTTAGCGGATTCAATAATTTTTCAATTTCCGGCGTATTCAAATTTTCTTTTGTTACCACCGCCACGCCGGTATCGATACGTTTTTCTACCGGTTTTCCGGCCAGGGCGTTCATCGCTGCTTTGACGCCTTCATAACCCATCTTGAACGGATTTTGCACAATCAACGCCTGGATGACATTGTTTTGCAGAGATTTGATTTCATTTGGCGCAGCATCGAAAGCGACCAGCTTTATTTTTCCTGCCAACCCGCGACCAATAAGTGCCTGGGCGCAGCCAATGGCACCGGCTTCATTTGCTGCGAATATCCCTTTCAAATGGGGATGCGCTGTTAAAATATTCTCGGTGACATTCATTGCCGTGGCAACGTCGCTCTGGGAATATTGCACGGCCACGAGTTTCAGCCCCGGGTGATTTTTAAGGCCTTGTTTAAATCCCTCTTCGCGCATTACCGAGGTGGCAGCGCCGGGAACAAATGGGATGCATGCCACTTCGCCTTCGCCGCCTAAAAGATCGGATAGCGCATTTGCAGCTTCCTTCGCCGCGGCAACATTATCCGTGGCAATGAACGAAAGCGGAATATCCGATTTAACGCCCGAGTCGATGGTGATGATCGGAATGCCGGCAGCGTGCGCTTTTTCGATGGGTGGCACAAGTCCCGTTTCATCGCATGCTGCAATAACCATCGCATCCACTTTTTTATTAATATAATCTTCGATGATGGAAATTTGTCCGGCAATGTCCGTCTCTACCGATGGCCCTTTCCAGATGATGTCCGCGCCGAATTCTTTGCCCGCATTATCGGCTCCCGCTTTGACGGACAGCCAAAAGTTATGAACAAGGCCTTTTGGCGAAACGAGGATTTGTGGTTTGTCGCTCTTTGGCCTGGCACAAAAAAGAAAAAATGTAATAAATCCCAACAGAAAAAATCTGATCCACTTCATCGACTCACTCCTTTTTTATTCATTCTGCGTTTTCAGATTTAGCCGTATAAACTTTGATTCAAGAGGTTGAAATATAATCTTTGTAATATTGGATTGCAAAGGTTTTTCCAGAGCATCGACGATATCAATCGATTCTATTTTTTTGTTTGAAAAATGACTGAAATCAAGATCGGCGGCAGTTCCCGCAGTTTCGCGAAAATGCAAAATGATTGTCTGACTGTCATTGGCCGGTCGCGCTTCGATCAGGAGCAGGTTTTTGTTTGTCTCAGCAAGGGATGAAAGCATGGATGGAAACTCGTTTGCCTGTCCCGCCGGAAAAACTCGCGCCGCCAGCGGTGTCCGTGAAGCCCAGCCAAAGCGTGAAGATTCGATGGAATTTGTGTCCGCCAACGATGTGAGATAATAGCTAAACTTGAATTCTCCGTCCTGGCTGGCGCGAAAATTGGTAAACCAGTAATTGTTCATCACCCAGGAATAAATGGTTGGTCGCTCTACTTTGGTGATGTATTGCCATTTCCCCAGGTTAATATCTCCGAACTGTACCAGCGGTATTTCATCGCTGCCGAGGATGATTTGCGCATTTTTGTTTTTTATCGAAATAAAGTTTTGCACCGTCTGCCAGTCGGAGGCGGAGCCCGGCAACTGGTTCACGCCCGGTTGTACGACGCCTCCCTGGGCTTCGTAGTCGATGTGCCAGTCCTTCATCTGAAACGGGAATGAAACATACATTGCTTCCGCCTCTGTTATGGCCTGTTTGCGAATATCAAAATGAAGCTCCAGCCGCTTTTCCGTTTCGTACAAACGAATTTCATATTTTACGCCATTCGGATTGACACAGCCATCCGCATCCCCCTGGAGAAAGATCGACTGCCAGACAGGCCCTTTGTCGACTTGCACTATTTTTACATTTTTCAAACCTGTGCGCACAAAACCATTCTTGGTAAATTTGCGGCCGCTTTTTGATCGTTCGTGGATAAGCTGCCCGCATTTCCACGGAACATCTGCGGCAACGAGTTCTGTGTGCAATTCTTTATCGAACAGGCTTGTAATAGCGCCGTCCGATTCGTTTAAAACCAATTTGTAATAATGGTTTTCCAGAGTCCCGGTCTTTGTATCGGATTTCGCCTCATCAGCTTTTTTTGCATCATGAACAATGACTTTAAATGTTTTGTAACCCAGCGGCGGAACATCTTTGGCCCACAGCGCCCAGTAGGTTCCCTCGGTCCTGTTACGGATATTCTGCACCGGCACGGCCTCATTTGTTGCCATGTCGATGATCTCAAATTTTCGTTCCAGGGGCAAAATCTGATGATCGATGAAAATGTTCACCAGGCCGGAGCGGGTCCAGTTGAGGGTGTTGAAAACGGCGATGGTCGGCACATCTGCTTTGGGGAGAAACTGCTGCATCAGACCCATGGCTTCCTCGTGCAGCAAAGCCGTTTGTTTGACAGCAGTCCAGACATAAGCGGATTTTTCGCCCCACTGCACTTTGCTGTTCTCGGCAAGGGGATCGCTGATGCTTTCCGCCGCGCCAAAAGTGTGTTCGTCGTAAAACAGCAATGCATCCTGAATGGCTGCGATGCGGGACAGGGATTTCTGCGGCATTTTTGCGCCCTGAAGCATGGCCATGGAAAATAGTCCTTCACTGACTTTCAGGTCGGATTGCGTCTTGCGTGCTTCAGCGGTTTCGCGCGCGGCAGAACCAAAACCGTCGGTCCACCAGTCCGGCCAGGCGGCGCGGTAAACTGGCAGTTCATCCGCATGTTTTTTGGCAACATCCTGCAAAAACTCGTGCACTGTGGCAAGGCGTAGTTTCGGCCAGGCGTATTTTTTGTTCCACTCCTTTACAATCTCACATGCTTTGGTCGATGGCGGCGAGTTATCCGTGTGGTAGCCGGAAAACTGGATGGACATTTCGCGAAAAGGAAATTTCTTTTTCTCCAGTGAAGAAAGATAATCCAAAAAACGGGGACGAAAAGCATCTATCTGACCGGTGTGAATTTTCAGGAAATTGCCCAGGTGGTAATGCTCGGCGCGAAAAGCAAGCACGCGTTTACCGGAGGGGGATTCCCACCAAAATGCTGTGGGTTTATCAAAAGGCAAAACCGACCGGGTCTTGTTAATGCCCATGTTGACGTATTTGATGCCGATATCGCTGAAATAATCCACCAGGCACCAGCCAATGCCGTTCACGTCATCTTGCATGGCGGTTTGCACAGTCATGCCCTGGCTTTCAATATCACGAATGGGCTGAAGCGAAGCGGCCAGCAGGGACTCGTTGGCAATTTCGGCCATGTTCAAAAACATGCCGGTGACTTCGATGCGGCCTTCTGCAACGCGTTTTTTCAGCCGGGCAATCTGTGAAGCGGGCCGGCGGCGCAAATATTCCCGCACCGCCCAGGAGACTTCGCACGTCCAGCGGAATTTCGCATCGTCGGGATAATCATCGGTTTGGTCACAAAAGTCCAGGGCATAGTCGATGTAGCGCAAATGCTCCGGCAGGATTTCTGTTTGCGGCCGGGTGTAGCCAATGTCCGTGTGCACATGCTGGACGAAATACACAGTCCAGTGCTCCGCCTTTTTGAGCGAAACGTTTTCAGCTTTAAATGTGCTTGTGGAAGATTGAAGCACAACAGAAGCCGGTTCACTTTTAGCAAAAGCCGGTAGTTCAATTTTGACTTTATGTTTACCGAGCGGTAAATCCCCAAGATGGAAAATTCGGGGTTTTTTCCATTCATTTTTATTGATTTTGCAAACGAGGTTCTTTATGCCGCCGCTGGCAATGTTCGCCAATAAAATCTGTTTATCGCCGTTTTCGGTTCTGACGACCAGAGGCTGCACTTGGAATGAAGCGCTGATGATTTTGCCTTTGATCTGTTGATTGAGTACAAGTCCTGTTTCGACTCCCCTGGCCGGGGCACCGTTTGTTTGGGTTACCGAAACAGCAAGCCCCCAACCCCCGCCTCTCTGATCGACTTTGACGAGCAGGGGGTTGTCGCCCTGGTGCAAAGTTGCCTTGACTTGATCAGCTTTACTTTCCATGGATCGCCCGACATGGTTGTCGTGAACGAGTTTGTGGTTCAGCCATACCTTTACGCCATCATTGCTGCGAATGTTCAAAAGCACATCCTGCTTTTGGGCGGATTGCAGCCAACAAAAGGCATAAACAACGCCGGGCGCATCCTGGCTCACTTTAAGAATATCAATGAAATCTAAAACCCCGTCGGGTTCGCTGAGAACTGTTTTCCACTTTCGATGTTCATTATTACCAAGTGTAACCACATTTCCTTCAGCCGCAACTAGTTTTGCTTCGCCGCCCATGGAAGTCAAATAGTCCTTAAAATATCC
>JAADGR010000413.1 GCA_013152225.1 Calditrichota bacterium | reverse complement strand
CAGGGATGTTCGCATTATTTAGCGTAAAATTTGTTAACAAGGCGAGATCGGGGACTCCCGCTTTTTAACTTTCTTCATATTAATATGGTAAAGTAAAAATATTTGCAATTTATTGTTATTAAATGTAGTAGTACGCGAAATGTACAGAATTTTGTGAGTGCAACTTGTAACAAAATGAATTGAATTTATGCTGCGTTGATGCAATAGCTGGTGAGATTGTTTTTTGAAAACAAGCATTTCTATCAAGAGGAAAAATCACTATTTGATAACGGGCTTGCAACTAACGCAGCGGCATCGATTGACAAAAATTTGGCAAGAAGCACAATTTTACTATGGAAGCGCGATGAAAAAATCGTTCATTCTCTCGTATTTGCTAATTTTTCTCCTTTCTTTCTCAAGCACCCTTTTTGGTTCACGTGCGGACAAAAATTACGCATTTGATATTGTAAAAAAAATCTCTCATGATTTTATGGCGCCCCTTGATTTAAATGGCGACGGAATCGATGAGTTTATTATCAAAACAAATGATCGCCAAATCGATGTGCAGGATTTCGATTTTAAGAAATTTTACTTCAGCATTATTGTTCCTACCGGCAAATACAACTCTTTCATACCATTGCCTACAAGTAGTTTGGATTCATTGAACCTTTTTTACTATCATTGGAGTGAAGATTCTGCAGTCTATGATTTGGGAATCAGCACGAAAGACACAACTATTTTTCAAAAAAAATGTGTTGTTTTTACCGGAAAAGACAAGGACAGAGATGGCAGGTTTGACAATTCTTTGCATTATGAGGGAATGATCAAAAATAGAAAAAATGAGCAATTGATTTTATTTGGCGTGAATAGCGCCTCTGACGCAGCAAAACGAGGTTTGCTCGCCTTTAATCTGAAGACTAAGAAGATTACCTGGCAATTTTTAGCGGGGCCTCAGGTCTATCATATTAATATTTGTGATTATGATAGCAATGGCATTTCTGATATTTTCTGCGGAAGTTATGCGCCGGGAAATCATGAAACAAGCAATGGCCTGAGTGATGATAAATCATATCTTTTCGCCATTGACGGCGAAGGCAAACCTCGCTGGATCAGATATTTTGGGGGTAAGTGGACCGGCGTTGTTTCATTTTTGCTGGATATTAACGGAGATGCCAGGGATGAGCTTGTTGCCTATACATATAACAATAACGCTGATATTCCTGGAAGAGACAGCCTGGTAATAGTGGACAGGATGAGCGGAAAAATATTGAATAGCTATGTTGCCGGAGAAAGATTTTTGGGGAGCGGCTTTACTGATTTTTCAAGAAATTTTTCTTCACTTGATCTGAATAGCGATGGAAAAGACGAAATTTTGCTGCCAACAAAATCAGGTTTCGTCTGGATGTTTAATGATCGATTGGAAATTATTAAGTACTCTGATTGCCTGCATGATGAAGTACACTTGGTTGCGGTTGCCGATTTGGATGGCGACGGCCTATGTGAGGTCGTGTGCGAAGTTGGTAGGCATAAATTAGTTGTGTTGAACAATGAGCTAAAAACATTAGCCACCTATCCGACTCCCGAAGGAGGTTTTGCTTTTCTGGCGCAGCGCAAAAATAAAACTTACATTGTCTTGAGTCAAAATAAAGCTAATAATGAAAATGATTACATCTTTCTTGATTTTCATCCGATCTACCTGCCGGAAAAAGCCATCCAAAGCGTCAAAAATTATTGGTACTGGCTGGCGGGTATCATCGTCGGGCTATTGCTTATTTTCTGGCTGCGAACGCTGTTCGTCGGGGCCGCGGCGAGAAAGTTGTATCTTATGAGCCTGAAAAATGCTGAGTTGGACAAGAATATTCTGCTTATTTACAAAGGAAGGACAGTTTACCACATTGGCGAAAATTGGAAACAATTTATTCACATTTCCGGCGCCAGTCTCCCGCTTGTTTCGATGAAAAAAATTTTTGCTTCAAGAGTTCCTAAAGAAGCCCGGCAAATAATTACAAAGCTGCTTCGGGAAAAGACGAATAGCGCTAACTTTTTTTATGCGCGAAATAACAAATTTTCTATTTCATCAAATTATATTTTTGCGCTGAAAACGCACGCCTTAATTTTATCGGATACCACAGAGCAGGAATATGTCAAGCAACTCAAGCACTGGGCTTTGGTGGCGCAGCGGCTGGCGCACGGCATAAAAAATCCATTGACTACGGTTAAGTTGAATGCAGAAGAAATGAAATATCAGCTTCGGGAAAAGTATAAAATTGACAACGAAGAAATCAATAGCTTTATTGATTCCATTATTAGGCAGGTGAAGCGACTGAAAAAAATGAGCGACGCCTTTATGCGTTTCGTTGAATTCGAGCGTCCGAAATGGGAAATTGTCGATTTAAATGAGGAGCTCAAAGAAAAAACGAGGGAATTGAAAGCAAGTGTTCCGAGAAAGATTCGTATTGAATATGAATTGGCAGAAAACCTACCGCGGGTAAAAATTGATCGCGAGCAATTTTTTCATGCTTTGAATAGCGTTTTGCACAACGCTGTGGAAAGTATGGAAGGTGAGGGGCGAATAATTATCTCTACCGCAAAGGCAAATATGCTTTCGGAAAAGAACCATTTGCCATCGCAATCTAAGTATATTTTGTTGCAAATTCGCGACACAGGTTGTGGCATTCCTGCAGAATTTTTAGACAAAGTCACGCAGCCTTTTTTCAGTCGCAATAAAACCGATGGCACTGGATTGGGCTTGAGTATTGTGCAAAAGATTATCGAAATGCATGGGGGGAAGTTAGAAATTTACAGCCAGGTCAACGAAGGGACGACAGTGAGTATCTGGCTGGCAGTTAATGCAGAATAGTCAGATAAATTGCTCGATTAATTACCTCGATAACTATTTGTTTTATATTCAGATGTCGATGTTTAAGAAATCCAGCTCATATTCTTTTTTGTCTTTTTTCGAGAAACGTTCATTTTTATCATCGTCAATTTTAACCGAACAGATAAGGCAGCAAGTTTTTCTTTGGAAACTGAAAAATTTTTTCTGCCAAAATTAACTAAAATATTGTTACAAATTTGTAATGTTGGCACGCGGATTGCAGTTCTTTCTATTATTCCCGAAATTTAGAGAAGTTGCCATAACGCTGCTTTACTCCAGTCTGTTGATGAATGGATAGAATGGCATCAAGACAACTGTTCCGGTAGTTTTTGCCCGGTTAAAAAAAATTAGATGAAAATTTCAGAAGAACAGAACGAAGAAAGTAATGCCAGCAGAAAAAATATTAATAGTTGACGACGATCTCTCGATTTGTCAGATTCTGCAAAAAATTCTCAATAGCAACGACTATCTCGTCGCTGATGTCCACACCGGAAAAGAGGCACTGGAAATTTTTGAGGAAGAAGATTTCGATCTGGTACTGCTGGATTTGACTCTGCCAAATTCGAACGGACTCGACGTCGCGCGGGAGATGCTGAAACAAAATCCGATGATTCCGATCGTGTTAATTTCAGGGTATGGTAAAATTTCCGATGCTGTGGCGGCGACAAAAATTGGCGTTTACGATTTTCTGGAGAAACCGCTTGATCGAGAGCGAATTTTAGTGACCATGCGCAATGCGCTGACACAGGTGGAATTGCGCAAAGAATTGGAATATTACAAGCAAGATTCTCTGAAGAAATACAAGATGGTGGGACAATCGGATGCCATCAAAAATGTGTATTACAAAATCGAGCAAGTGGCTGGAAAAAATTTTCACGTATTGATCACCGGCGAGAACGGCGTGGGCAAGGAGCTTGTTGCCCTGGCAATTCATCAGGCCAGCAAACGCGCTAAAAAACCGTTGGTGAAAATTAATTGCGCGGCCATTCCCGACACGCTTATCGAAGCGGAACTTTTTGGCCATGTCAAAGGCGCCTTTACCGGCGCCCATACCGCCAAAAAGGGAAAATTGCAAGCGGCAGACGGTGGCACAGTTTTTTTGGATGAAATTGGCGATTTGAGTCTGGCGGCACAGGCAAAAGTGCTCCGTTTTCTGGATAGCGGCGAAATTCAGCGCATTGGCTCAGAGCAAACCAATACGGTGAATGTGCGCGTGCTGGCGGCGTCCAATAAAAATCTGGAACAAATGGTAGAAAACAGGGAATTCAGAAAAGACCTCTATTTTCGTTTGAACGTGTTCAATATTCACGTGCCGCCTCTGCGCGAAAGAAAAGAAGATCTCCCCTTGTTCGTGGATTATTTTTTGGAAAGATACGCCGAAGAAAATGGCGTTGCCAAACCCAGCGTCTCCGCCTCAGCTCTGTCCTACCTCTCTGGTCACGATTGGCCCGGCAATGTTCGAGAACTGCGCAATGTGGTGGAACGCATGATGATTGTGGCGAACGACGATTTGATTGATCTGCACACCGCTCGCATTTCGCTGCACACAGGCCCGATGAAAAATTCGATTCCTGATATGCAGAAAAACGCTTCTTTAAAAGAAGTCATGCACTCCCAGGAACGAGAATATATTCTAAAAACATTGGAACAATGTAACTGGAAAGTCGCCGATGCCGCTAAAGCGCTGGGTGTCGATCGGGCGAATTTGTATCGGAAAATGAAGGGGTTGGGGATAAAAAGTTAAGTGACAAGTTCAATTATTAGTGGTAAATACCCATTTCATCCAGTTTCGCCAAATAAATAAATCTCCCCCTTTGTTTTTCTGAAAATTACGCCCATTTTTTGTTTTTTTATTAAAAGTTATGAGGCGCTACAAACTTTAAAGGGCTTCTTTTTATTGGGCATGGTGTTTCTGTAAGTTATAAGCTAACACCGGGATAAAAATATGGGCATCGCTGCGGTTTTCCATCTGATGAAAAGCAGG
>JAADGR010000056.1:559-5406 GCA_013152225.1 Calditrichota bacterium | reverse complement strand
AAAAAAGCACTGCCGGTTCGTGGATTAAAGCAGCAACAAGCGCGACCTTTTGTTTCATCCCATGAGAAAAATCTTCAATTAAATCGTCTAACCGGTCTGCAAGTTCGAAAATATCAAAAAGCCGGTTCATTCGTTCCTCAACCTTGGTATCCGGGACTTTATAAACAGTGCCGACAAATTGCACAAATTCACGCGCCGTTAATTTTTCATAAAGCGCAGGCTGATCCGGAACCAGCCCGAATTGCTTTTTTGCTTCAATGGGATTTTGCAGCAAATTAATACCGTTGATGGAGATTTCCCCGCTTGTTGGCGTGATCAGTCCGGTCATCATCTTGATGGTCGAGGTTTTGCCTGCGCCATTGGGACCAAGAAACACAAAAAATTCTTTGTTTACTTCCAGTGTAAGATGATCAACGGCAGGGAAAGAGTCAAAAGTTTTGCTAATATTTTTAAGGGAAATCATAAAGATATTCAATTCTCAATAAACGCTTTATCAACGAGGGTGACCCAATTGAAGAGGCTTTTATACTTTCAATACCGCCAAAAAGGCTTCCTGCGGCACTTCGACTTTGCCGAGTTGTTTCATGCGCTTTTTGCCTTCTTTCTGCTTTTCCAATAGCTTTCGCTTGCGGCTAATGTCGCCGCCGTAACATTTTGCAGTTACATTTTTACGCAAGGGTTTGATGGTCTCACGGGCAATGATCTTGCCGCCGATTGCCGCCTGGATCGCCACCTGAAACATTTGCCGCGGAATAAGATCGCGCAGTTTATCGCATACCTTTCGCCCCCACTCGTAGGCTTTGTCCTTGTGGACGATTACCGAAAGTGCATCTACGGGATCTCCGTTGAGGAGAATATCCAGCCTGACAACATTTCCCTCACGATAACAGAGAAATTCATAATCAAAAGAAGCATAGCCGCGCGTCAGGGATTTAAGGCGGTCATAAAAATCAAAAATAACTTCTGCAAGAGGGAATTCGTAATGCAGATTGGCGCGGGTCTCGTCAATATATTCGGTATTCAAATATACGCCGCGTCGTTCCATTGCCAGCGACATAATGTTACCGATATATTCTGTCGGCGTTAAAATGGAAGATGTAATATAAGGTTCATCAACGCGAGCAATATCACCTGCGGGTGGCAAGTGTGCGGGATTATCGACGACCAGCTTTTCCCCCCTGTTGGTAATGACGTGAAATTCTACGTTAGGAACCGTTGTTACAAGATCGAGTTGATATTCCCGTTCCAGGCGCTCCTGGATGATTTCCATGTGCAGCAAGCCGAGAAAACCACAGCGAAAGCCAAAACCCAGGGCAATGGATGTTTCCGGTTCGTAGAACAGGGCCGAGTCGTTGAGCTTTAACTTGGCGAGCGCCGCGCGCAAATCCTCATATTTTTCTGCATCGGAAGGAAACAGACCGCTGTAGACCATTGATTTGACATCGCGATAGCCGGGCAGGGGTTCGGTCGCGGGATGATCGGCAGAGGTGATGGTATCACCGACCTTTGTGTCCTTGACTTCTTTGGCTCCGGAGATCACATAGCCCACTTCTCCGGCGGATAAGACTTTTTGTGGAATTTGTTGTAATCGTAAAAAGCCAACTTCCTGGACCTCGAGGGTCTTTCCTGTGGAAAAAAAATGAATTTGCTGTCCGGCGTAAAGTGCTCCTTCAAAAACGCGAACATAAGCCAGTGCACCGCGATAGGAATTAAACATCGAGTCAAAAATCAGCGCGCGTAATGGTGCATCCGCTTCTCCGTTCGGCGGCGGCACCCGCTTAATGATTGCACTCAGAATCTCTTTAATGCCGATACCCGCTTTGGCACTGGCTAACAAAATATCTTCTTCCTTGCAGCCAATCATTTCGACGATTTGATTTTTTACCAAATCGACCTGAGCACTGGGCAGATCGATTTTATTAATGACCGGAATGATTTCCAGATCGCTTTCAATCGCCAGGTAGAGGTTTGTCACCGTCTGTGCTTCAATCCCTTGTGCGGCATCGACGATCAGCAGCGCACCTTCACATGCGGCAAGACTGCGGGAGACTTCATAATTAAAATCCACGTGCCCGGGCGTGTCAATGAGGTTAAGTAAATAGTTGTGATGATCAGCAGCTTTATATTCCATGGTGATGGCATGCATTTTAATGGTGATGCCGCGTTCTCGCTCCAGGTCCATGCTGTCCAGGACTTGATCTTTCATTTCGTTTTTGTTCAGCGTTCCGGTTTCTTCCAGCAGCCTGTCGGCCAGCGTGGATTTACCGTGATCTATATGTGCAATGATGCAAAAATTTCGGATAAATTCTTGGTCCATTTGTTGTTAAATACTTTATGTTAATGAGTCGTGCTTTTTTATAGTCTATTAGTAAAACATTTAAAGTACTAATAATTCATCAGGAAATCAATACAAAAGGCTGGCGTTGCCTGGTCGTTGTGTTTTAGTTGATTCTGAGCTTGTAAGTTTCTATTTTAAATGTATCACCCTTAAATATGAAAAAAGGAAAACCTATGAAAATAGCAATAATCTGTTATCCAACCCACGGGGGCAGCGGTGTTGTTGCCACGGAACTGGGCGTTGAACTGGGACGGCGCGGCCACGAGGTTCATTTTATCAGCTATAGCTCCCCTTTTCGTCTGCACGGTTTTCAACAAAATGTCTATTACCATGAAGTGGATGTGTCTGCATACCCTCTTTTTAAATATCCGCCGTACAGTTTGAGCCTTGCGACAAAAATCATGCAAATTACCAAAGATTTTTCTTTGGATATTATTCACGCACATTACGCCATTCCACACGCCGTAAGCGCTTATCTTGCCCGGCAGATGTTAGGCGGCTCCACACCAAAAATCGTGACGACATTGCACGGAACCGATATCACCCTTGTTGGAAAAGATGCGACGTCTTTCGAGGTTGTCAAGTTCAGTATTGAAAAATCCGATGGCGTGACGGCCGTTTCCAACTATTTGGCTCAAAGAACACGCGACGAATTTTCTCTCTCAAAAGAAATCCGTACAATCCATAATTTTGTTGACACGGACCGTTTCAGCGGCGTTGTTACCGATTGCAACGTCAAGCAATTTGCGCCGAATAACGAAAAACTGCTGATGCACACCTCAAATTTTCGTCCTGTAAAACACCTGACCGACACGATTAGGATATTTGCCTTGGTGCGCAAACATGTTCCGGCTCGCCTCATTCTTGTGGGCGAAGGCCCGGACCGGCAGGCTTCGTACGATCTGGCGCAGGAACTGGGAGTGCTGGAGGATGTCCTTTATCTGGGCACCCAGGATTATATCGAAAACCTCCTCGGGTGCGCAGATTTGTTTCTCCTTCCGAGCGGCGAGGAAAGTTTCGGTCTGGCTGCGCTGGAAGCAATGAGTTGCAAAACGCCGGTCATCGGCAGTAACATCGGTGGCTTGCCCGAGGTTATCGACAACAACATCAACGGCTTTTTGCATCCGTTGGGAGATGTTGAAGGCATGGCCAACAGCGCACTCGAATTGTTAACAAACGACGGTCTTATGCAAAGTTTTAGAGAAGAAGCCAGAAAAAAGGCAATTGAAGCTTTTGCCGCGGAAAAGATAATTCCACGCTATGAAGAATTTTATCGGGAAATATTGAACATCTGATATTTTCAGAAATCTGATGATCTGTCAGAATTATGAAAATAGTGTTGGAGATAATCTGGTATCAATTGCTTTTAATGAAACTATGGATGTTATAAAAATCAGTGGTTTAAAGTGGATTCTTTTTTTAGAAAATTAATTTGGTATTCGTTTTGCAGACGGCTTAAAATAGGTTTTTTAATGCAATGATCCGTAAACGTCTCATTATTCTTTTTATCCTGCAAATTGCGCTCGTGCTGATCCTTTCGGGTATTTATTTGCGCTACAGCCTGCAAAACACCCTGGAGGCTGAATTGGGTGAAAAGCTTGAAAACATCGCTGCAATTGTTGCCGTACAAATGGATCCTTCACTTGTTACTCTGTTGGGGCCGGGCGATGAGGAGACGCGAATTTATAACAATCTTCGGCAAACTCTTTTGGGTATTCGGGCGGCAGCTAAAATGAAGCGCATTGTTGTCCTCACTCCGGCGGGAGGTATTTGGCTTGACACGGAGTTTAACACGATGATCGGAACGGTCTATTTGCAGGGGCAATTTAACAGGAACGAGATAGAATCCGTTCTTCAGGGTCGGACGGCGAGTTCCATCTTGTTCCGCGGAAATGATAGCAGGTTGTACAAGTCCGGCTATGCGCCGCTGAAAAATGGCCGGCAGGTGGTCGGCATTGTTGCAGTTGAAGGCGGAGTGGAATCGCTTGCCATCGTTAATACCATGCAGAGGCGTCTGGTGCAGATCGGCATTGTTTCGCTTTTGTTTTCTGTGGTTTTGGCAGTGTTCACATCGCACAGGCTGACGGCACCGTTACACAAATTGCGGCAATCAGCGCAAAAAATTGCCCGGGGGAAACTGGACAAGGAAATCGCAATAAAAGGAAAGGACGAGATTGCCTTTTTGGCGCAAACAATGGAAGAAATGCGCAAAGCGATTTTGCAGCGCGATGAGCGGCAGAAAGCCATGCTTGCCGGGGTGGCACATGAAATTCGCAATCCCCTGGGCGGCATTGAACTTTTTTCCGGCTTGCTGTTCGATGAGTTGACGGATCCGGAGCAAAAATCTAACGCTGGAAAAATACTCAAAGAATCAAAAAATTTAAAGACGCTTGTGCAGAATTTTTTGGATTTTGCCAGACCCGTTGTTGCGAGGAAAGAATCCTGCTCTGTGAGAGACGTCTGGAGCGAGACGGAACAACTTTTAAGTAATGAATTTGAAAAGAAAAAT
>JAADGR010000056.1:0-506 GCA_013152225.1 Calditrichota bacterium | reverse complement strand
ATTTGAAGCAGATTTTTATGAATCTGGCAATCAATGCTTTGCAGGCGATTTCAGGCGGCGGATATATTACGGTGAATATTTCAGAGAATGAAAATGATGCGGTAATTACGTTTGCCGATACCGGAGCGGGGATTTCGCCCGGCATTCAGAAAAATATTTTCGAACCTTTTTTCAGCAGCAAAGAAAAAGGCTTGGGACTTGGGCTGGCAATGTGCAAAATGATGGCGGAACAAAACAGCGGCACGATTCAGCTTGTAAAATCGAATGAGCAGGGTACTACTTTTAAAGTGCAGTTGCCGCTAAATAAATCGTGAGGAAAGTTTGAAAGTACTTGTCATTGAAGATAATGAAACTATGCGCGAAGGCATGGTGCAGATTCTTCAAAAAATGAAACTCGACGTTCGGGATGCAGAGGACGGCGCATCGGGGTTAAAAATCATCGAATCTCGGCCCGTTGATCTCGTGGTAACTGACTATCGCATGTCCGGAATGAACGGCATAGAAAT
>JAADGR010000502.1 GCA_013152225.1 Calditrichota bacterium | reverse complement strand
GGTCCATCCAATTGATTGAGCATGAAAAAAGCGCCCGGCAAATTATCCCGAATGATCGTTTGCAGTTCATCCGCGGGAAAAATATGCCGATTCTTGCCGGTTTCGACGATAAAATCAAAATCGCCGGTAACGCCGTAAAGCCACGGATATGTTTGTCCCACCGTACCTGCGCCATAAAACGGAACATACGTGCTGTCCCCGGACATGGTTTTAATCTTTGAGGCAAGTCCGCGGGCTATTTTCGTAAGCAGCGCATCATCCGGCGCTTTTCTGCCGCGCCACAGCCATGGATAGTAAACCACCTCTCCCTGGCTGTGATAGGTAATGGATAAAACGAACTTTTGATCCAGGGCCAGATCACGAACCGCCCGGCTCTCACTTTCGGAAAACGGATACTCGCCGCGATACCGCTCGCTTTGCGGATCACTGCTGCCGCCATGCGCCCAATTGAAATCAAAATTGCGGTTTAAATCAATGCCATCCCCCTCTTCATAAAGAATTCCATTTTGATTGTTGTCGCGCAAATTTTTTCGCCAGCGCGGATCAATGTTTTGAGTCACTACACCGTGGCCGTCCACATTAATGACGGGAATGAGCCAAATTTCATTTGCATCCACCCAATGACGGACGCGCGCATCACTGCTGTAATGCGTGAGCAGATATCGAATCAATGTCATACAAATTTCCACGCCGGGCAGTTCATCGGAATGAATGCCGCCGCTGAACAAAATGGCCGGCTCATCTTCTTCGGTTCCGGCATTGTCCGAAATTTTCACTGCCATGATGGGTTGTTTCAGCTGGCTGGTAACGCCGATTTGCCGAACCTGTACAAGATCAGGATATTGCAATGCCAGCGAATCTATTTCGGAAACGATCTCTTGACAAGTGTGATACACCGGATCCAGCTTCATGGATTTTCCATAGAGCGCCCGGCGATACAATTCGACCTCATTGTTGCTGCGCATTATTTTTTGGGATTTGTAGCCGCGTTCTTTAAGCAGATTGTACTCATTTTCACTCACAACGGCCAGGGCCTTGCCGTCGATCAGACCGGTCGCGAGTTTTATTTTCATCGCATCGAGCGCCTTGTACTGGGCCCGGCTCAATTCAAGCCGAATGAGTAGCGTATGCTTGGGCTGCGCCCACAAATGCAAAGCGACGCTTAAAGTCAGAAAAATAAAGATTATCTGTTTTTTCATAAAACAATCAATCCCGGATTATTGAAATATTTGATCGAATTTCTTTTTCATGCTCTCGCGTTCCAGTTGCCAGCCGATAACCGTCAAACACTTTGGCAGCCTGCCGTCCGGCTCGACATCTTTTTCATTGTATTGCCCATGGACAACTTCCACAAAGCGGCGCTCGTCAGCAAAGCGGACAACGCCTTTCAGGCGCAGAACCTGCGTTCCCAATTCCGCCAATAATCGGCGAAAGGCATCGCGATCAATATTTTTGTCCGTCTGAAACGACAGGGCGTAAATATTTGCCGGGGGCGCCGTGGCCATCTCGCCTCTTTTCCGCTGATGAGTCAGGGTTTGCAAAAATTCATCAGCAATCTTTCCGTAGCTCACGCGGGCAACCGGCGCCGCTGTATTCAGCTTGCGCAGGACTGTTTGCAATTCATCAACGACAAACGGTTCCACACGATCAATCTTGTTGACCACAATACCGTCGGCCCATTCCACCTGACTTTTGGCTGCGCGCATGAAGGGCAGAATTTTAACAAAATTTTCCGCATCCACCAGGCACACATTCGCTTTGATCTCAAACTGCCCGCGCAAATTTGGCGAATCGATAAAATCTTCCAGATCGCTCGTTTCGGCCACACCGGTGGCTTCCACAAGAACGAGATCCGGCTGCACATCATTGGCTATCGCATCCAGAGTTTTGATGAAATCGGTTTTGATGCAAATGCAGAAAAGACTGCCTTTGTTCAATTCGAATTTCTGAAAATCTCCGGCGCGAACAAGCGAACCGTCCACGCCGAGCGTACCGAATTCATTAATAATCAGCGCAACTTTTTTTGATCTGATCGAGGGCAAATCCAGCAAATGATTCAGCAATGTTGTTTTTCCTGCGCCGAGGTAACCCGTCAGCAGCAAAATCGGGATCGGCTTTACGTGATGTCTTTGATCCATTCTTTTATCACCTCAACTGATGGTACATTTCCCATTGATTTCACTTCCCGTTTTTCGACAACAACAGCAGGTGTGTGCAAAACACCGAATTTTTGCAAATCTTTTTCATCAGTTAAAAAGACAATTTCCATGTCCGTGCCCAATTCCTGGACGGCGCGCCTGACATTATTTTTCGTTTCAATGCATCCCTCGCACTCTCCGCCAAGCACATACACTTTGCCCTGCTTTTGTAATATTCGCAATTTCATTTTTTCATTAATGCGCTTTTGAATGGCCGCAATCAACTCATCCCGCGGAGGAATGCGGGAAACAAAAGTGATCTGGCCGTCGATGCAGATCGTGGGTATATTTCTCACCATCAGCGAGGTCATAAAAGTCAGAGATTCGGCATCTTTAATTTTATGCTCACGCCATTTTACGATGCCCTCAAATTGCGGCGCAACCAATTCCACAGATTCGACCATGTATTGGCACGGCGCACAGCTTTCCGAATCCAGGGTAATAATATCAACAACGACTTTGTCGATCTGCCCGTACTCGCTCATATCAAGCAGTTCTTTTGTCGTTTCAGTCATCTCCATCGTTCTCAAAACTTCACGCTGGTAGTCATCATGGACGATTTGCGTTACCGCCTGCAAATTTGCCGGAGGAGTAGCGTACGGTAAATCGCACCCCGGGGCAAGGATAAATCCGCGCTCGCCGCCGGTATCCATACATTGCAGTGCATTCCGCTGCACGTCTTCTTCCGAACCCAACAACAGCGTCGCTGTCAATTGTAAATTTCCACCGAAACTAATATCCTGTTTCAAACACACATCACGGACATAATCCAGGGCAATATTTTCGTCTATGGAAATATTATTTGGTTTGCATTCTGCCATGGCCTCAATATTCTGCTGAGCGTGTCCGCATACAAAAAAAGAACTCGATGCACCTCGATTTCTGATTTTATCAAAATTTTCCATCATATAAGGCGTTACAAAGCGGCGAAAATCCTCCGGCCCGATCTGGCTGGTCATTGGATCTACAACAGCGATCACATCGGCTCCGGCGCTGATGTAATAATCCGACATCGCATTAGACACCTGCGTAGTAAATTTCATCAAATCATGTACATAATCCGGATCATCGAACATTTTGATGAACAATTCCGTTCCGGCCAGATGCAACGATAAAGTGAACGGACCGGTAATGAGTCCGTACAAGGCCACATCCGGGTGTTTTTTCCGCATTTCTTTTATCGCTTCGGTAACAACAGGAATTCTTCCATCCGTTGGTTTGGGAATTTTCAATGATGACAATTCAACTCCTTCAACCAGCGGATGAGTGGTCACTGCCGGCGGGTTATCTTCCGCCCACATCAAACCACATCCCAAAATTTCCGCCTCGATCTGTAGATCAAACATAACAGAAATGCCGTCCGGCTTGTAAAGTTCAATCGCCTTTTCCAGACCACTGACAATATAGTCTTTTGATTTCAGATATTTATCTGCCGTCACGGAAATCAATTCTCCGCCATGGCAGCCGACAAAAGGTACCCAGGGTACACGATCCACATCTTCGCATCGCATCGCCTTGAGCACGCGTTCTTTTCCAGTCAATTGTTTTTCTTTTTCGTTCATCTTGTCGCCTTTTTCAGTATCTTTTTACATGCAGCAGCTGATTAGATTTTAGTCCCGAAAATACATTTCTAAAAGGAAAAAATCAAGGTCTGTATTTTAATCTGATTTTAATATTTCTTTCATACCTTATTCGATATGATTTGCAACTTCTAACCCCAAAAAAGGAGGTGCAGTATGTTTACTCAAAAGTCATCCGTATCCGTTTTGCTGTTTGTTGTAGCATCATTTTTCATCCTGGCGGCCTGCAATGGACAGCAGAAACAATCTAAAGTTCAGTTGCCGACCAAAGCGGCGCAGGCTATAGCCAAGGCTGTCCCCGGTGGCAAAATCATCAAAGTGAAGGAAGAGGAAGATGACGGCAAGCAAGTTTTTGAAGTGCAGGTGCAGGCGGGTCAAAAAGCTTATGAACTTGACGTAAGCGCAGACGGCCGGATACTGGACAAAGAAGAAAATAGCGGTAAAGAGGAGGAAGAGACCGTATTCAATTTTGATTCGGATGCGGTCGGCAGTCTTCCCGAAGGCTGGAGCAATCAAAAGACCGGTAAGGGTGGCCTCGGCAAATGGAAAGTCTTAGCCGATTCCACAGCGCCCAGCAAGCCCAATGTGCTGGCACAGACGAGCAAAGAAAATCCCGGCTACCATTTCAATGTGGCGGTCGCCGAACAGACCGATTTTTCCGACGTGGAAATCGAGTTAAAATTCAAGGCGATCGACGGCCAGGAAGACCAGGGCGGCGGCCCTGTGTGGCGCTACAAAGATGTGGACAATTACTACGTCTGCCGCGCCAATCCTTTGGAGAGCAATTTCCGCGTTTACAAAGTGGTGAACGGCAATCGCAAACAGATGCAGAGCGCCAAAGTGGACATCCCGTCCGACGTCTGGCATTCACTGAAAGTCAGGAATGTGGGCAATCACATTCAATGCTGGTATGACGGCAAAATGTATCTGGACGTGACGGACGATACGTTCACATCCGGCAAAGTCGGCCTGTGGACTAAAGCGGATGCGGTAACCTGGTTTGATAACGTAAAAATCGAGAAAGAAGAATAGCATCGAATGAACCGCCAATTCCTGTACTGTTTCGGCTTCAATCTCAGGAACAGGCAAAACTATTTTTAAAGTA
>JAADGR010000120.1 GCA_013152225.1 Calditrichota bacterium | reverse complement strand
CTGCAACCGAGTCGATGACAACAATATCCAGCGCACCGCTGCGAACCAGGGTTTCGGTAATTTCCAGTGCCTGTTCGCCGGTGTCCGGCTGGGAGATGAGAAGGTTGTCCGTATCAACGCCGAGTGCCTTGGCGTATTTGGCATCCAGTGCGTGCTCCGCATCGATAAATGCAGCGAGGCCGCCTTTTTTTTGCGCTTCAGCGATTACGTGAAGTGCCAGTGTTGTTTTACCGGAAGATTCCGGGCCGAAAATTTCGATAATTCGACCGCGGGGTACGCCGCCTATTCCGATCGCAGCATCCAGAGATATGGAGCCGGTGGGGATAAAATCCATGTCCACAATCCGGTTCTGTCCCAGCCACATCACCGATCCTTTTCCATACTGACGATCAATCTGGGTCATTGCCAGGTCGATCGCTTTTTTCTTTTGTTCCAATTCATCTGCCATAATTTATCCTTTATTTTATGTCGAACTGTTAGCTTTTAAAAGGCAACTTGTACAGCGGTGCGTAGGCAGCCCCCGAGGGCTGCAATTCGCTTTTCATGATCACGATTTCGCGGGGTTGAAATTCCCCACCTTCAAAATTCGTTCTTTGCAATTCTGTGGAAATCTTTTGCACTTCCTCAACAAACTTGACGCGTCCCAAAGTGAGATGCGGCGAAAAATCGTGCTGATCCTTTTCAAAACCTTCCTTTTCCAGCGCATTGTCGATTCGATCATGCAATTTCACGAGCGTAGCGCTCGTTTCTTCTACGCCAATCCAGTAAACACGAGGACGTTTGAAATTTGGAAAAGCACCTGAACCCGTCAATTTTATTTTGAACGGTACAAAATCCTGAACGATTGGTTTGAGACGTTCGGCAATGTTTGCAATATTCGCTTCTTCTACATCGCCAAGAAATTTGAGCGTCAGATGAATGCCCTCGGGTTTGACCCAGCGGACACCCCGGCCAAAAGTTTTAATATAGTACTGGTAATCGCGTACTTTTATTGTCATTTCCCGTGACAGTTCAATACAGATAAAAGTGCGTATAGATGCCATTTCCCTTCCCTATCCGAGTTTCTCTCTTAACAAATTAAGCGCTGCGGCAACCGAACGTTCTTTATTCCCCATCCGGTCGCTTAAGAAATTGAAACGTTTGGCAAGCGTTTCATTTGCATCCGAATAGCCGATGAAAACGAGTCCGACAGGTTTTTCCGGTGTTCCACCTGTTGGCCCGGCGATTCCGGTTGTGGACAGTCCGTAATCCGTACCGGCAGTGTTGCGCACGCCTTCGGCCATGGCTTGAGCAACTTGCGCACTTACTGCACCGTGTTCTGCGATCAGCGTTTCAGGAACACCCAGCGCCTGCATTTTTGCCTGATTGCTGTAGCTTATAATGCCGCGATCGAAAAATTTGGAACTGCCGGAAATATTTGTCAAATTATTCGCCAATAAACCGCCGGTGCATGATTCGGCAACCGCCAGTGTCTTTCCCCGTTGCGTTAAAATATTTGCCACAACCTGCTCAAGAGAACATTTTCCGGAAGCGTAAATATAAGATTCGATATTTTTTCGCAGTAAAATCTCCGCCTGCTTCAACGCATCCTGAGCCGCCTTTTGCGTTTGCCCTTCCGTCATCAAACGCATTTTTACTCCCGAAGGAGAGGGTAAGAAAGCGAGCCTGGCATATTTTTCAATTTCGGCAATATCACCAATTTTTTGAAACAGTGTGCTCTCGGCAATGCCCGTTGTGCAATAAATTTGAAAAAGGATCGTACGTTCTCCACGTTTTTCCCGGAGCTGTGGAATAACGAAACGCTTCATAATCGCTTTCATTTCCATTGGGACACCGGGCATCACATAAAAAGTGACGCCGTTACGATCGAAAATCAAACCTGGTGCAGTACCATTATCGTTGAAAATGACTTTAGCTTTTTCCGGAACCAGTGCCTGATCCCGGTTCACTTGAGACATTAATATTCCCCGCTTTTTGAAACGAGCTTTAATGTTCTCCAGAACTTTCCGGTTCAGAACCATTTTTGAATCAAAATACCGGCTGATCACTTTTTTGGTGATGTCGTCATGTGTTGGTCCCAAACCGCCGGTAATCAGGACGACATTCGCGCGCGATTCTGCGATTTTAAGCGCTGTTTCGATATGCCCGGCATTATCCCCAACAGTTGTCACCCAATCCACGCGAATGCCTGCATTGAGGAGTTGTTCTCCCATCCAACTGGCGTTGGTATTGATCGTTTGCCCGATCAAGAGTTCGTCACCAACAGATATAATTTCAGTGTTCATTTTCAAAATAAATCAGACCTTTATAAAAACCCGGAAAACGATTTGCAGTAAAATATTTCCATAAATTCCGGCGATGACATCGTCGGTCATAACGCCCCAGCCTCGGGGAAGTTTTTCCGACTGTCGCGCCGGAGCCGGCTTGATGATATCGAAAACACGAAATGCGACAAAGGCAGCGATGTAAACTATTTCTGTTTTCGGCAATGCAATGACCGTCACCATCATACCGACCACTTCATCCCAATTGATTTTTCCGGCATCATGTTCCCACACTTCTTCCGCCAATGTTGCCGCCCATATTCCGACAAAATAGAATGCAATTGTGGCAAGGATCAGCGTAAACAGAGAGATCGGTGGCAAAAACCAGAGCACAACAATCGCGACGAGAGCGCCAACTGTTCCCGGCGCGATGGGAAAAAATCCGCTGCCAAAAGTAGTTGCTAAAAAACACGCAGCGGCCTTGTTTTGATTTTTCATAGAGACCTTTTTGATTAAATTATTACTCTTCCCTCCAGAGCGCGAGACAGAGTCACTTCATCCGCATATTCCAAATCCGCGCCCACCGGGATTCCCCGGGCAATACGCGTAATTTTTACATTAAAAGGTTTGAGCAGTTTTGCAAGATAAAAGGCTGTGGCCTCTCCTTCAGTACTTGGATTTGTTGCGATGATGATTTCCTGCACACTCTTATCAACTCTCGCCAATAATTCTTTGATATGCAGATCGTCCGGGCCGATTCCATCCAGGGGCGAAAGTACGCCGCCGAGAACGTGATACAATCCTTTGTATTCGCCGGTTTTTTCCAGAGCGACAACGTCGTTTGCCTCTTCAACAACACAGATGATTGAGCGGCTGCGCGTTTCGCCGGTGCATATCGGACACGGATCCTGCTCCGTAATATTGAAGCAAATCGAGCAGTGTCGTACTTTGATTTTCAGGTCGATGAGTGATTGTGCAAGCGCGTTCACTTCTTCCTCGGAAACTTTTAAGAGATAGAAAACGTGTCGTTGCGCCGATTTTCTGCCAATGCCGGGCAATTTGCTCAACTCATGAATTGCACGTTCAACAGTTTCTGAAGAATACCTCAAAGTTAGCTCCGATATAAATTAAACCAAAATCCCGAAAACCTAAACTCAGGGTTATTCCGTCCGGTAGATTTTCGGGATCATCATTAACAGAATGCAAAGTATTTTATTAAAAACCGGGTAATTTCATGCCGCCCATCATATTCGGCAAACCGCCGGTAACTTGCGACATTTCTTCTTCGGCCCTGGATTTTGCATTTTCCAGCGCCTGATTGACGGCAGCCAACACCAAATCTTCGAGCATTTCGACATCTTCCGGATCGACAACCTCGGGATCAATCTTGATCTCTTTTAACTCCTGCGCCGCATTGGCGGTTACCGTAACCATACCGCCACCGGCTGTCCCTTCAACCTGTATGTTGATAAGATTGGCACTCACCCGCTCCATTTCTTTTTGCATTTTCTGAGCTTGTTTTATCAGTCCGCCCATATTCTTCATCTTGTTTCTCCTTAATCAATCAATTCGGCGTCAAATGTTTCAACAATTTTTTTTACGATACTATTCTCTTCAACGAGTTGGGAAAACTGGGTTTTCTTGTCCACGCGGGCAGGAGTTTTTCTCACTTTATCCAAAACGCCCCGATCATCCTTGACGCAGCGAAGCGTTATTTTCACATTAAGAATTTCTGCGATGATTTTTTCAATTACTTTTTGCTTCCGCTCAATCGAACTGATATGAAATCCATTTTGAGCGCCAAACGTGACGACCAGAGTTTTCCCTTCCAGTTGCGTCGGCCAGCCCTCACTTAAAAAAGAACCCAAAGCGATTTTTTTCTTTTTTACGTACTCGACAATCTCTTCCCAGCGGCTTTCTATTTCTGAAAATTCAATTGTAACCTGCTCTTGTTCCGCCTCCGTTTCATGAACAGGCTGCTGCTGTTTCAGAGTTTCCAGTCTTTTGGAGAACGGAGATAATGAATTTGCTCGCGCGCCATTTGAATCCGCAATTCCGGAACCGGCAGGAGGAGTGGCCGTGCCAAAATAAGGGGGATGAGATGCGTTGTTTACAATGGGAGAAGGGTTTGCAAAAGCTTGCTGTTCAGACTTTTTTTTTATATCCTCGATATTGTTCAAAAGCTGCGAAAGCTGCACGCTTTTGGTCAATTTAATCATTTTAACCAGAGCAACTTCCAAATGCAACCTGCCGTTTGAACTCCGCCGAATCAGGTTTTCTGCGTCGGCTGCAATTTTTATCAGG
This sequence comes from Calditrichota bacterium, assembly GCA_013152225.1. Lineage (GTDB taxonomy): Bacteria > Zhuqueibacterota > Zhuqueibacteria > Residuimicrobiales > Krinioviventaceae > Hydrothermomicrobium. The sequence continues at coordinate 316 of JAADGR010000120.1, read as the reverse complement.
CGCAACAGGTCTTCCACTTCAAAGTCGTCTGCTTCCGCGATATATCTTTTTTCATGTTCCTCAGAAACGTCGAGTTCCCGCCCACTATGAGTAGCTTTGGCAACTAAAATATTGCGGAAATGTTCTGCCAGCCCGATCAAAAATTCGTTAAAGTTATATCCTTCAGTAAAGATATTGTTTGCCAGATCGCCCCCGCCGTGGACATCTCCTTTTTTAATTAAATTGGAAACCTGAAAAAACAACTCCTGATCGATAATTCCAAGAAGGTCGGCAACCTGCGCTGAATCAATTTTCGTTCCGGCAAAGGCAATAACCT
>JAADGR010000133.1 GCA_013152225.1 Calditrichota bacterium | reverse complement strand
CCGGATGAGGGCGCGCATTTGATGGATGCAAAGCTGCTCATGGACGGGCTGTTGCCGGTAGCAGATTTCGGCTCGCGGCAGCCGTTTTACGTTTTCATGCTCTCGGTTTTTCTGAAGATATTTGGCATGAGCTACCTGGCGGGTCGACTGCTGCCCATTGTGTCGTCCCTGGGCATTGGCTGGATGCTCTACCTCATCGGTCGCAGGATGTTCGATTCCACAGTGGGACTCATTTCGGCCGCCATTTATTTGTTTCTGCCGCTCACCATTATCTGGGCACCGGTGGTCAAAACCGAACCCCTCGCTGTTTTCCTCGGCTGCATTGCTGTCTATTTTCTCGTTTTGTCACTGGACAGTGGAATTCAGCGCAGCACCTGGATGATCCCCTCGGGCATTTTTGCGGCGCTGGCTTTTTACGTGCGCCAACCGACTCTGTATTTGCCGCTGGCAATCGTCACTTTTACCCTCTTTTTGCGAAACGTCCGCGTGACGGAAATGGTGCAAAGAATATTTTTCTTCCTCATGGGATATTTGAGCGTAACAGTTGGCATGATTGCCGTTTTCCTGAACAAGATGTCCTTGCGCCAGGTTCTGTTTTCCCAACTCAATCCGCTCAACCTCATCTGGAATCGTGTGCTGCATATTTTCAATCTTGTGCCCGCTGAATATCGTATTGTCGATTCAAGCGGATTCAGAATTCTCGATCAGGACAGGGCTTACACCTTCACGGCCTGGCACCAATCGCTCTTTTTCTGCCTGTTTATTCTTGTGGCTGCGCTGTTGGCGGTTTTGTTTCTGGCGCGGAAAAGGAGGGAAGAGGAAAACGATAAAAATTCTCATTGGCAAATCACTTTAATGGCGCTGTGGTTCGGTTATGTCCTTTTGCTTTATGCCTACCAATCCGCCAATCGAGGCTTTTATACGCAATACTTTACCGAGGCGCTGCCGCCTTTGATTCTTCTCGCCGCGGTTTTTATAAAATACGCTTTTTCCCGTTTCAACTCAAAGCCGGTGATTCTCTTCTTGTGGCTGGGTGGGAGCTTTTACACGTTGTTTATAGCGCAAAGGATGTTCTGGCAATTTTATCCCGGCATTGGCGGCTACCTGGTCGCTTTCACCTTCCTCGCTGCTTTGACTGTTGCTTTGAAAATGATGCCGTTTCCAAATCGCAGGCAGACCATGCTGGTAACAATTTTAACTACACTCGTCAGCAGCACAATGTTTTATCTGCTCAAACTCATCGGCATTGGCGACGTTTTTGCCATTGCCGCTGCTTTTGTCCTTCTTTTTCCCGTTGCTCAATTCCTGTTCAACAAGTGGGGACGAAAAGAGCATATCTCCGCCGAGACATCTGCCGGTGTCTTTGTCTTGCTCGTTTCTTTCTGGATTTCTGCTGCATTTTCCGGCCGTATGATCAGTCCCGGATATGAAGCCGTTTGGTCGCGCTCTGTCGTTAAACAGGTAACCGCCGTGCTAAAGCATGAAAATGAAGGAACGGGAGAAGTTTTGAGCGGCGGGATGATCTGGACTTTTGAATCCGGGTTAACTCCTTTTTTAAATGTCTCGCATCCCACCGAGTTTTTTAAAAAGAGAAAATCTGATTTTGTCCTCGAGTTCACCGAGAACCGACCGCCATTCATCGTTCTCGATGGGTATACACAACGCAAATTTGCCAGGTATTGGACTTTTATTCAGGGTGAACTGGATAAAAACTATGAGTTGATTGCCAAGGTGCCGCATCCAAAATCACCGGTGAAAATATACAAGCTCTCAAGATTTCCATTGTACAAAAAATCATTTTATACCGATAACATGACCGGCGCCGGGAAAAGATCGCGATGAGCTTGAAGCAAAAAACAGTTTCCGGGGTGATGTGGACCGGTCTGGCTAAAATGAGCATGCAGCTCGTTTTGTTTGTGGTTATGATCATCCTGGCGCGGCTCCTTTCTCCTGATGACTTTGGCGTCGTTGGAATGGCAGCTATTGTTACTGTTGCCATCACCATGGTGAATGATCGCGGCCTGGGTGTGGCCATCGTACAAAAAAAAGATGTTACCAGAGATCATCTTTCTTCGCTTTTCTGGGGCGGACTTTTTTTCGGGATTTTCCTTTTTGCCCTCCTGGCCGTTGCTTCAGTGCCGCTTGCCCATTTTTTCAAAAAACCGATTGTTCGCGCTGTTTTTAGCGTCCAGGCCGTCGGATTTATAATCGGCGCTTTCGGCATTGTGCAAAAGTCTCTTCTCACAAAAGAAATGGCCTTTAAGAAACTGAGTATCATCGAGGTATCGTCCGTCATTGTCAGCGGTGCGGTTTCCATTCTCATGGCCGTCCGTGGAATGGGTGTGTGGAGTTTGGTCCTCGGCATCATCGTTCGCGATGCTGTGGGTGTGGTTTTTCTCTGGTTTGTTACCCCGTGGAAACCGGCTTTTCATTTCTCCTGGCAGGAGTTCAAAATCTACGTCGGCTTTTCCGCGCAAGTTCTGGCAAACAATGTCTCCATCTATGCTATAACCAATGCGGATGTGACCGTCATCGGTAGAATTATGGGAGCGGAATTACTGGGTTTTTACAGCCTCGCATTGAATCTTGTCAAACTTCCTGTAACCCGGCTTTCCGGCATTGTTGCCAAAGTGGTTTTTCCCGCTTTTTCTCACATACAGGACGATCTGAAAAAGTTCAAATCCGCCTATCTTCGCTCCATGACTTTTATTTCACTATTGACGTTTCCCATCCTGGCGGGACTGGGCGTTTTTTCCGAAGAATTTATCCGCGTGTTCCTGGGGGAAAAGTGGATGACAATGCTTCTGCCTTTGCAAATACTCGTCCCCATGGCCATGCTCAAATCTGTCGGTACAATCAAGGGCTCCGTTCTGCTTGCCCGCGGCCGTCCGGACATTGAATTGAAATGGAATCTGGCTTATTTTATACCCCTCATTGGTGTTCTCATCTTTGGGGCAAAATATGGTCTGGTTGGTGTGGCTGCAGCTTTTACCGGACTTTATCTCGTCACTTTTCTAATCATTCAGCAAATAACCAACCGCCAGGTCGGCGCCTCAATGGCCGAGTTCCTGAAAGCTTTTGCGACGACCGGGCCTGCGACGATAATAATGGCCGTTGCAGGAATTTCGCTTCGACTGTTAATGAAAAATGTCTTCAATTTTACCGATTTGGTCGTACTACTATTAGGCGTTATTGCGTCGGCTGCGATTTATGTCGTCAGTATTTGGTTTTTGAAAAGAACCTTGTTCCTCGAATTTATGGGGCTGATGAAAAGAAAGAAAACATCAGGAGACACCGAGACGGTCGCAGAAGAAATATTTGAAATGACTTGATAGTTTAGCCGTTTTATTTTGGGACACAGATTTTCGCAGATACACGCAGATAAAAAATGAATTTAATTGTTTTGCCGTGAAATCGTTTTGCCCAAAATGGTTTTGCCTATAATTATCTTGTCCTTAATTATTTTGTCATTTTTGAGCTTGTAGAATCAAGTTCCTTGATAGTGACTTTTGCTGAACAGCATCATTTTGATTTCTAACATTTTTGAATAACGGTGGATTTATGAAAATTGCCATCATGGGCATCAGAGGAATTCCTGCCAACTATGGCGGTTTTGAAACATTTATTGAGAATTTGGCGCCGCGACTTGTGCAGCGCGGGCACGAAGTAACGGTTTACGGCCGCTCAAATATTATTGATCATAATGAAGAGTTCTACAAAGGCGTACGTATCAAAGTTCTGCCGACCATCAGCCATAAATATTTGGATACCGTAGCGCACACTTTTGTGTGCACTATGGCTAGTTTTTTCACAAGATATGATGTTGTCTTTATTTGCAACAGCGCCAATGCTCTGTTCACTTTTATCCCGCGGTTGATGGGCAAGCCGGTTGTGCTCAACGTGGACGGCCTTGAATGGAAGCGGCAGAAATGGAACCTGGCCGGAAAGGCGTTTTACAAGATTTCGGAGCAACTGGCAACGTTCCTGCCCAATGTGATCGTCTCCGATGCACGGGATGTGGAAAAATATTATCAACAAAAGTATCATAAAAAATCCGTTTATATTCCCTATGGTGCGCCGGAGAAAAAAACTGAAACAAAAGAAACGTTACAAAAGTTTGGTTTAAAACCTCGCGATTATGTTTTGTATGTCAGCCGGATGGAGCCGGAAAACAATGCCCACAAAGTTGTGCAGGCTTTTGAACAAGCCAAGACAGACAAGCGTCTCGTTATGGTGGGTGATGCACCCTACGCCACCGATTATATCAGGAAATTAAAGTCTACAAAAGATGAACGGATTATCTTTACCGGTTATGTTTTTGGTCAGGGCTACCGGGAATTGCAGAGCAACGCATATTTTTACGTGCAGGCCACCGAAGTGGGGGGGACGCACCCTGCGCTGGTTGAAGGCATGGGCTACGGCAATTGTGTGCTTGCCAACGATGTGCCGGAACATCGCGAGGTACTGGGCAAGGCGGGGATTTTTTACAATTCCCACGGGCCGGAAGTGCTTTATCGGAAAATGCAATATTTGTTAGATAATCCGCAAGTTGTTGATAAATATCGTCAGATTGTCCTCGAACGTGTGCGGCGGAAATATTCGTGGGAGGCGGTGACAGATGATTATGAAAATTTGTTTTACGGGGTATCGAGGAAGCGATAATTACAGACGATGAGCAAATTGAAACAATGGGGTGAAAAATATGGCTACATTTTCCTCATCATTTTAGCCGGATTTGTTCTGCGGATTATTGGGTTGCAGTTTGGCAAACCCTTCCGCTACCATCCTGATGAGTTGAAACTGGTTTACCAGCTGGTTTACCAGGCAGGAAACCTGTTGCAAATCCATCACTGGTCAAAGCAACTCATTTTCCTCATTGGTGTTTATCCTCCGTTTTTTACTTATATTCTTGCCGCGGCATTTGCCGTTTATTCCGGCTTTTTGGTCGTTTTTGGATATGCTCCCAATCTGGCGGCGGTTAAAGAAATCTATTATATCCATCCGTTTAATTATCATTTGATCGCACGCTGGATTTCTGTATTTGCGGGTACGATGTCCATCGGCGTAATTTATCTCATCGGCAAAAAACTTTACTCGCGCAAAACAGCACTGCTGGCTGCCGCTTTTGTTGCGGTTTCATTCATTCTTGTCAGAAATTCACACTTTGGCGTTGTGGATATTTTTCAGACATTGCTCGTTCTCATTTCATTTTATTTCACAGTTCGTATTCTTCATGGCGGCAATTGGAAGGATTATGCTTTTGCCGGAATCTTTGCCGGTTTGGCCGCCGCAACAAAATGGAACGCCGGGCTGATCGTTCTTCCGATTATTGTCGCCCACTTTTTTGTGGTCTTTCAAAAGGAAGGTCAGGTTTGGAAAAAAATCACCAGTCCGAATTTGTTGCTTGCCGGTATTGCCTGTCTCGCAGCATTCCTGATTGCTTGTCCGATGCCCCTGCTCGATTTCAACGAGTTCTGGGGCGGTATCGTCGGCACGGCCGCGTTTCAGCAGAGCGGCGCTAAAAAACTCGGTGCGGGCGGAAATTTTTGGTCTTATTTTACCGGCCATCATTCTCCCGGATACGGCTTTTTTTATGATAACTCTTTCATCCCGGCAATGGGACTTTTTGCAACAATTGCCTTTTCTCTCGGAATGATTTATTTGCTGTGGAAACATCGCCGGGAAGATATTTTATTGCTTTCTTTTCCCGTTGTCATGTACCTGCTCATCGGCCAAATGAATTACAAGGCAATGCGTCAGTTGCTGCCTGTGGTTCCATTTTTGCTATTAATTGCCTCTGAATTCGTTGTGCAACTGAGCGAAATGACGCAACGTTTAAAAATACAGAGAATTATCCTTATCCTGGCCGGTGCTCTGATCGTTGTCCCGACAGGGGTCAAAGCGCTTCGTTATGATATAGCCTTGTGCCAGCCTGATACACGCACATTGATAAAGAATTGGATTGAAACCAATATCCCTGCCGGCACTAAAATAGGCATGGAAGAATTTCATCCGCCGCTCCTCAGTCGGCATGATCTTAATTTAAAGCTCATTAAAAAATCTCAGGATTATAAAGCTGTTTATGATGTTTTCGGCCTGGTTCCGGGGATGTTTGTCCACGGCAAGCAGCGCACACAAGATCAGAACCCGGTCAATTATATTCTTGCAAACAAAATTGAGTATATCGTTTTGGATAGCTTTACTTATGATCGCTATCACTGGAAATTAACCAAACTAAAAAATCCAAAAATTGTGGCGAAACGGGATGGGTTTTATCACTGGGTTGAAAAAAATTGCACACGACTTTACACCGAACCCCAGCGCAACAAATTCAACATCAGCCCCGCCCTGAAAATTTATAAAGTAAAAATAAACCCCTGACCACCGTTTGACTATTGTATGACAACCGTTTAACTATCGTTATGACATTACAAAAAATCCAAAACATTTCTCCAAAAACCTGGCTTATCGCTGCGGCGATCTTCGCCCTCATTCTCCGCATCGTTTTTGTCCTGGCAACGCCCAACATCGGCTCCCCGGCATCCATGGACGCGGGAACGTATCATTCCATCGCTGTTAATTTGCTGGAAGGAAGAGGATACAGCGAAGACGGCCAAAATCCGTCCATCTTTGTCGCGCCGTTATACCCGCTGTTTATTTTTGTTGTTTATAAATTCTTCGGCGTGCATCCGATGTTGATCGAGCTTATTCAATGTTTCCTCGGCCTAGGCATGGCGTTGCTCACTTTTTTAATCGCGCGCAGGTTCTTTTCCCAAACCGTTTCACTGATTGCTTTTGTGGTTGTTTCGTTCTTTCCCGACTTGTTTGTGATTTCGACGTACATGTACACCGAATCACTGTTCGTCTTTTTATTCCTCGCTCTCATTTATACGGCCTTGTTGGTAGCAGAAAAGGCAACGCTCAAACGCATCGCCATTGCCGGGATCGTCGGCGGTTTGGCAACGCTCACACGCGGTGTCACCATGTTGTTTCCGTTTGTTTTTTTTGTTGCGTTATTGTTTCGCTTTAAGCTTTTGAAAACGGCCAGAACCGTTGTTCTCTATTCCCTGTTTTTCGTCCTGCCGATTATTCCGTGGACCATTCGCAATGTCACGACTTTTCATACTTTTGTCCCAATTGCCGTGGGCACCGGCGATGTGTTGTGGACGGGGAATTATCTGCCCTTTGACGGCAAATATAATTATGATAAAACCATGGCGCTGATGGACAGCATGACTGTGGGCATGAACCAGGTGGACAGGGACGCAAAACTGGTGGCCGAAGCAAAAAAGAATATGGCGGCGGAACCGGCCAAAACAATGTGGCTGATGGTGCGCAAGTTTTTCCGGTTCTGGACTTGGGTTTACGAATCGGCGCCGTCCGGACAAAAGCGTACGGCAAACAGCCCGGTTAAACTGGTGTTGGAAATTGCTTATTATCCGCTTCTCATTCTTTTTCTTTTGGGATTAGTCGTCACCCGAAAAAGATGGAAAGAGTTCGTCCTTATTTATCTGCTGCTGCTCTATTATGCATCTCTGCATG
>JAADGR010000300.1:4899-5817 GCA_013152225.1 Calditrichota bacterium | reverse complement strand
TTTAAAAAAGCCAAAGCGGATTTTCATTACCCCGATATTAAGTCTTCCACAAGGCAATTAATTCATCACTATTTCGCCGAATACAAAAAAGCCCTAAAAAAATTTAATCAACAAAAAGGGATTAGAATAGAAATCAATTTATCCAATAATGGGCTCCAACGGTTTCGATCGACAAAGGATAAAAAATGGATCGTTGAAAATGGCAAAAAACTGCTTTGTCTGCATTACAATCTTTATTCGCTTAAGTCCATAAAAGGTAATCCTGTTTTGCTGGAAATACAGGATAAGGCCATTTTTGATCAGAATAATTGGAAAAAGAGAAAGAAAAAGGTTATTTTTTACACAACCAATCTGTCTAATCTAATCCTTGATAATTCCCCCTTAGAATCAAAACAGGACATGGAACGGAATTTCGAGGATATAAAATTAACAGGAGATGATTTTAAATTCACCGCAAAGAGAAAAGGAAGATTTTCTTTAAAGAAAAATAAACTTATGATTGACCTGGATTAATATTTCAGATTCATACTCAAATGGGGTTAACTCTAAATGGCCTTAAGGTTATTTTTGATTTATCTACTGGCACTTTTTTCAATTTTTTCCTGTTCAGATCAAAATGAAAAAGAACCTAATATAGAGACAATCCATAAGAAAGCTTTGGAAAAATCGGATTTTAGTAGTTAACTTTTTTTCACCCCACCCCCTTGCTTCCCCTCCTTGATCTCAGGGAGGGAGGGGGCCAGAAGGAGGCTCTGGAATGGACGGATTCTGCTAAAGAGTGATTAAATGACAATGGCTATTATTCAAAGATTTTTTTTGGCAGAACCCGTTCATACAACGCCCACAAAAACTCCAATAATACCTTAATTCTTGATGTCAGCGAGAAGATGAAACCGAACGTTCAGGTATACACATCGT
>JAADGR010000300.1:0-4894 GCA_013152225.1 Calditrichota bacterium | reverse complement strand
TGGAAAGAAGGTAAATACCTGTCAAGCAATAGTAATACTTGCCGAAGTCACTACAACACGTGTCTTAAAGGCTTCTGAAAGATTTATAAAAATAATCCCAATTATTGTAATTATCGGGTGCGGGGTTGCTTTATGACTCTCGTGTTACGAACCAGACCGTCAGGAATCACATACGCCGTTTGGTCGGGATTGAGTATTGTTTTGGCAGCTATTGTGGGAATCGTTTTATACAAGCAAGGCGTGTGGGATTTATAATCATTGGAGTGGCGGTCATAAATATCTTTTCCAAACGATTAGCCACTAAACTTGATATCAAGTGAAAATCTTAAAATAGAGGTATTCAACAATGTTAATTTACGCTGTTTTGATAATTTTGATAGGTCTCTCGGTAGTGCTTGGCATATATGTTTTTTCAGAGATAAAAAAGACGTATGATCAAAACGGAGTGTTTACAACCAAACTTCTGTCTCTGTGGTATGCCATGTGGGCATTCCATCATGTGCCGCTGGTGCTGGCATCTATTTATGGGGTGTGGTTAATCCCTATCGATAAAATGGCCGCCTTGATAGGCGGGGCAGTTTTATTGGGGGCTGGTGCAATTATACTGCCGATGGGCATGATTGAATTTCGCTCATTACGAAGATCAACGGGGCAGGACATCTCAAAACTTATAACAACGGGAATTTATAAATGGAGCAGGAATCCGCAGTTTATGGGTTGGCTATTGATGCTTCTTGGCATATCTCTTATCGGACGGTCGGGATTGGCATTTGCGCTTACTGGCGTATTTTTCATTGTAATCTATTTGTATACAATCTTGCTGGCAGAGCCTTACCTTGAGCGTCTGTATGGAGAAGATTACCGTTCCTATAAATCAAGGACGGCAAGATGGATTGGAATTCCAAAAAAAGCGGCGAATAAATGATCAGAGTGAAATAAATGCCGACCGAACAAGGTGAGATTCCGAGAGCGGAGCGAACCCTAATATCTCGACAAAGCCCGATAACCATCTGAACCGTTTGTTGCCGGCCCTTATGCTTACCGGGGGGCTGAGGTTATGCCCCAAAAAGTGAGATCTAAAATGGGCCATAAACATATATGAGCACGTACGCTGCAAAAATAGGGCGAACTCGCTCAAAATTCAGATTGTGTCAAACAGAAGAATATCTTGCAATTCCGGAATAAAAGAGTTATTATTTGTTAGAACAGGGAACAGTGAGTAACCGTCAAAAGATGTTGTGTTAATCAAATCAATACGCTTCCGAGTAATTTGAAATTCAAGTGCCCGGAAGATATGAAATAAAATTAGTTGGTTGGTAAAACATTGTCCTGTATCCTTATGTAAATAGCTTGCCCTAATAATCATTTCAACCCGAATAAAAACAGCCGATGATTCTTCCAATCTATGGAAAGTCGTGAAATGTGTGGGCAAAGGCTTTTTAGAGAAGACTCCTTAATAAAGCACCGGCTTTTTTGCAACCCTTTGAATCACATCACTTCGACCCGCCAAAAACGGCTGGCGGGCGGATTAGTCACAAAAATTGGGTAACGATGCAGTATACCCTATTTTTGCACCGCACCGATGCAGCAAAATAGCCGAAGGAAAGCAGATATTTTGCTTTCAATAATCCCCTTGTATTTTAATATGAACCCCAATTTAAGGAAAAATATCCCATGCATAAACCCCTTTTCTCTGTGCGCCCTTTCCATATCCTTTTTCTCAGCCTGACACTTGTTTCACTCCTTTTATTTGTCTTTTTGCAGACCCAATCCGGGCATTTCGAAAAGTCGCGGCACCAAGTCCGGCTGAAATCTTTCGCGCAGCTGCCCCTGCGGTTCGAGAAAAACCTGGGCCAGGCCGGCTCAGAAACGGCCTTCCTCTACCGGGACCCGCATTTCGCTTTGCTGCTCAGCCCGGATTGCGCCGTCATGTCGGTGCGGCAGGGCCAGGACGAACGGGGGGCAAAAACGGCAACCGTGGCCATGCGCCTTTCCGGTGGCAATCCGCAGGCGCGGGCCGAGGGCCTGGACAAGCTGATCACCAGATCGAACTATTTCATCGGCAACGATCCGGCACAGTGGCGGACGGACATCCCGAATTACGGGAAAGTCCGGTTTGCCGCGATTTATCCCGGCATCGATCTGGTTTACTACGGCAGCAATGGTAAATTAGAGTATGATTTCACCGTCTCGCCCGGTGCCGACCCGGCAGCGATTGCCCTGCAATTTGAAAAAGCGACCGCCGCAAAATTGGCAGACAGCGGCAATCTTGTTCTCCGGGCAGATTCGCGCCGGATTACCATGCAGGCGCCAATAGCTTACCAGGTAATGGATGGCGAACGCACGCCGGTGGCCGCGCAGTTTGCCGCACGTGGGGATGACACATTCGGTTTTGAAGTTGGCGAGTACGATCGGGGCCTGCCCCTGGTGATCGATCCGGTGCTGGAGTATTCCACTTTTCTCGGCGGCGCCTATGGGGACGAAAGCGGAGGTATTGCCATTGATGAAAACGGGTTTATTTATATTACGGGAAACACGGCTAACTTTCCTGTAACCGAGAATGCCGTCCAGAAGAATAAAGTGCAGAGTGACTTCTGGGGATATTTTGACGTCTTTGTTGCCAAACTTCGGCCGGATGGCTCCGCACTGATCTATGCGACCTACATCGGCGGCGACAGCACCGAATCGGCATTTGGGATCGCCGTTGATTCATCAGGCAGTGCCTACATAACCGGTTCAACGGTGTCAGAGAATTTCCCCACGCATAATGCCGTTCAGGGAAGTTTCGGTGGCGGACTGGCGGATGGTTTCGTTACCAAACTCTCTCCGGACGGATCAGCCTTTGTTTACTCAACCTATCTTGGCGGTTCGGACAGTGACTTTGGCCGCGATATCGCCGTAGACGGGTCTGGCAATGCCTGTTTAATCGGGGAAACCAAATCAGACGATTTTCCCGTGGCGAATGCCATTCAATCCGCCAAGAACAATTCTGAAAATGATGCCTTTGTTACCAAATTGAATGCCGAGGGTTCCGCCTTTCTTTTTTCCACTTATTTTGGCGGAAGCGACAGAGAAAACGCCGAAGGGATTGCCGTAGACAGTGCCAACAATATTTATCTGACCGGTTATTCCTATTCAAGCGATTTTCCGATTGTGAATGGCTATCAAAAATCCAAGGGCTGGTTCATCACAAAAATGAATGCCGGGGGGTCCGGGATCATTTTCTCCACCAAATTGGCGGGTGGCTACGGAATTGCCGTGAATAAGGACGGACAGGTGTATGTCGCAGGCAGTATATCCAAGTATATTTACCGGAATTTTGCCACAAAAAATGCCGTTCAGCCGGCATTTGGCGGGGGCAATTCGGATGGCTTTGTGGCCAAGTTGTCAACCGACGGCTCTGAGCTTTTGTTTGCAACCTTTCTGGGCGGCAGCGGAGCGGATTACGCCTATGACATTGCTTTGGATTCTGAGGGTAATGCATTCGTTACGGGTCGCACAGAATCCACAGATTTTCCCACGGAAAAAGCGATTGAACCTGCATACCAGGGCTCGGTTGATGCCTTTGTAACGGGTATCAGTGCGGACGGATCCAGTGTCCTTTTTTCTTCTTATTTGGGTGGAAGCAGTGACGATTATGGCAAAGCCGTTGGCGTGGGACCCAACGGACACGTCTTCATTACCGGCAACACCTATTCGGGTGATTTTCCCACAGTTTCGCCCTTGCAAGCGAATAGAAATGGTTATGCGGATGTTTTTTTATCTGAAATCGATCCCGAACTGCAGGGACCGGGTAATGTCCTTCTGGTTAAAGTGATGCAGGATTCCCTGAATCGCGAGCCATCGCCGGTGGCCAATACGGAATTCGGCGTTTACCAGATCGATTTATCCGAACCCGATGATCCGCTGACGTTCGTGAACTTTCTGACCAGTGATGACGACGGTTTGCTTGAGCTGCCCCGTGACTACTTTGCCCCGGGTGATCCCTTTTTCCTGCGCGTCCACATGGATTCCCGCGATGCTGTGAAAGCCAACCACGATGATGTGGACGGACAGATGGTCCGCTTTTTCAGTGACAATCTTTTCATCGACACCCGGGGAAACATCCATGCGGCAAACCTGGCGGCCAATGAACAGGATACCACCCGCACCTACATGGGGCACACCTCCCTGGGATACAACCTGCTGGTCAGCATCGAGTGGCCGGCTTCCGACGACTATGTGGCTGATCTGGAAGCCACATTCCGCTTTGCCAGCAACGAGCTTTACGATATTTCCAACGGCCAGGCCTTTTTCAAGTCCGTCGCCATTTATGACAACAAAAGACTGTGGGAAGATGCCGATCTCCGTATCCATGCAGACAACACCCAGTGGCCGATGGCCCCGCTCTCGGGCATCAGCCAGGGCAGCAAAATGGACGCCACGATCAACATTCCTCCCAAACATTATGGTTCGAAAGAAGCAAACATCAACCGTATTTTTTCCGAAGAACCGTTGTGGTTTTACAGCTGGATGAATGCGCATACTATCGTGCACGAGTTTGGCCATTATGGCTTTGGCTTCTGGGATGAATACGAGAACGCAGCAGGGAATGTAATTGATATTTTTACCAATTACGGCTTTATGGATGGCGGCCAGTCCAGCCAGGCAATGACCAGCGAAATGTCGGCGTTTGTCATTTCAGGATATGAACAAACCGCTCAGTTTGCCAATACCGGCAAGACCTGCTGGGATTTCTGGAAGGCCCGTTTCGACACCATTCCCAAATACAATTTCGGGGCGATTTACGCCACCATTAAGACGCCGGCCGCAATGGGGCTTACATCCAACCATCGTGTTACCGGACCAAACGACGATATTTATTTTCCGGACTTTAGCGTCGGCGCCATGATGG
>JAADGR010000314.1 GCA_013152225.1 Calditrichota bacterium | reverse complement strand
GCGGTTTGATGCCGACGCGATCGCGGGCAAGGAAAAGCCGCTTTTTGCGATCGTCCCATATCGAAAAGCCGAACATGCCGTTGAGCTTTTTCGGGCACTCGACGCCGTATTCTTCATACGCGTGGACAATCGCTTCGGTGTCGGACTTACTTGCGAAACGATGTCCTTTGGCCTCCAGTTCATGGCGAATGTCGTTATGATTGTAAATCTCTCCGTTGAAAACGATGGCCACAGATCGATCCTCATTAAAGATCGGCTGGCTACCGGTGACGAGATCGATGATGCTGAGCCGACGCATGCCGATGCCGACATTTTTGTGTACAAACCGGCCTTCGTCATCAGGCCCGCGATGGGTGATGACATCGCACATCCGTTTCACATCGGCAAAATCGACAAAATTATTTTGATCACGATTTACAACGCCGCATATACCGCACATTTAATATTTCACCTCGACTGCTTTTTCCAGTATTTGCTCTACCTTTTGCAGGTAATCATTATAGCTGTATTTTTTCTCCGCCAAATTTTGCGCTGCGAAAACAATACTGTTTCTGCGCTGCGGATCGTCTATGACGGATAAAATTCCTTCCGCAAAATCGTCCGCGGTGGGTTCGGTCAATACAGCGACAGAATCGTCCATGATTTGTGTGTGCGTGATGTGGCGTGTGGCGACGATCGGTTTGCCCGAACGCAGATAAGAATAGATTTTGAGGGGAGAATTGGTACCGCGCAAACGCGGGGAAACAAGAACATCCGAAATGGCAACCATATTGGGAATCATTTGTGGCTGCAAAAATCCGGTGAAAGTAAAGTTTGATTCAACGCCCTGCTCCGCCGCCATTTTTTTGTAGTGAAGAATTTGCTGTTTATTTCCGCCGACGAGAACAAAATGCACATTCCCGTTTTGCTTCTGCACAACCTTGCGAGCGCTTTTGATGAGCAGGTCGATTCCCTGATAGGTTTCCAGGGTGCCGTAATAAAGGACAATTCTTTTCTCATCCAGATTAAAGCGGCTGCGAATCGAATATTCATCGAATCCGTTTGCCGGAAAAACAATACTGTTATCCGCCACATTTTCAATCAGGATGCTCGTTTTCTCGGGAAAGTTTTGCTCCACGTACGACTGCAATTCCGGACAGATAGTAATGACCGCATTCGAGTTCTCGATGACGTAATTTTCCAGACGATGGAAAACATTTCGGATCAACCCGGATTTTGTAAACTTGAAATTGTTCAACTGCTGCGGCAGCGACGAATGCATGTCGTACAGATGCGGCATGGCATACTTCTTCGCCAAAGGAACGCCCCAAAAGCTCGCCTCCTCGTGGGTGTGCAGCAGATCGTAAAACTTCTTTTGCAAAAGCCGCCGCGTTTTCTTTATAAGAGCAAGATCAAGCGCAATCTTGGTTTTGGACGGGCCGATCTTTACATTTTTAACGAACGGTACTTTGGCCGCACGGTGAATGGTGAGATTATCGATTTTGATATCTTCACCGACATGATAGGTCACCAAGTCAATGGAATGCCCCAGAAGGGACATGGCTTTGATGCGATGTAAAACGCTGAACGGCGTTCCCCGCGGCTGAAACCACGGCTGCGGGGCGACCATTAAAACGTCTAATTTTCTTTTTACATCCGGTATTTTTATCTCTTGCGTCATAATTTTGTTCATCTCTTTTATTTTATATCGAAGCGAAAAGGTGCTGGATACTGGATTCTTGATACTGGATAAAAAGACAACTTCAATCCAGTATCCGGCATCCTTTGGCTACGAAAAAGAACGGTTGATGCTTTTTCCAATAATCATCCTGCCCTCAATCACTCCGCCCCATAGCCCACCAAAACAACGAAAAACGTTCGCAAAAGAATTTTAAAATCAAGCCACAACGACCATTTATCAATGTATTCCAAATCCAGTTTCATCCATTGATCAAAACTTAACTTATTGCGGCCTTTCACTTGCCAGAGACAGGTTATTCCCGGTTTTAAGCTCAGCCTTCGGCGATGCCATATTTCATACTCATCGACTTCGTTGACCAGCGGCGGCCGCGGACCGACGATACTCATATTTCCTTTCAGCACATTGATAAACTGCGGCAATTCATCGATACTGGTTTTGCGCAAAAAATATCCCAGCCTGGTAATGCGCGGATCGCGTTTGATTTTGAAAACCGGACCTTCCATTTCGTTTCTCTCCAACAGGTCCTTTTTTCGGGCTTCAGCATCGATAACCATGGAGCGAAATTTGTAAAGCGTAAATTTTCTCCCCTTTAATCCAACGCGTTTTTGCCTGAAAAGAACCGGGCCGCGCGAAGTGAGTTTTATGAGAATCGCCACAATGAGCATCAGCGGCGAAAAGAACAGCAGAGATAAACTAGAGATGACAATATCAATTGAACGCTTTATAAAAAGCTGCCACTCTTTGGCGTAAAAGGTTTCAAACTCCAGCAGAGGGAGACCATTAAAATCCGTTTGCCGTGTTCTGCTGATATGAAGATTATAAAGGTCCAGTGAAATAGATGTCGAAACGCCCACCTGCTCGCAGGCAAGAATAGCATCCTCTATGCGGTGCAGCCACAGCCTGGGCACGACAAATATTACCCGGTCGATGACCAGGCGATTGACAATGAACGGGATATCCTGAATTCTCCCCAGGACACGCAGCCCATCGACTTCTTTGCCGTACAAGCCGTGCTCATCATCGATTAAACCGATAATGTTCAAACCCCAGTTGGAATTCATTTTCACGGTTCGAATAAACTCTCTCGCCCGCTTTCCCGTACCAACGATAAGAAGATTTTCCTGGTTGTAACCCTTGGCATGAATTTGCGCAAGCAGGAGGAAAAGCAGCTTCCGCTGAATGAGGAGCAGAGTAAAAGCCGTAAATGCATAAACCAGGAAAAAGAGGCGGCTGGTCAGTTCCAGCTTTAACAAAAACACATAACTACCGGAAACGACGGTAGCCCAAATTCCGGAAGTAAAAACAAGCCAGGCCAATTTTCTAAAAGATCGTGTGCTGAAATCCCGATAAATTCCGTTAATATAAAAAATTCCCATCCATATAAGAGGGAATCCGAGGAATAAAAGCCAATACTTTGAGGCGAAAAACATAAAGCCGGAAAATGTGGGGCTGTCGGCATACGCTTTCTCACCCAGCCGGGCAATAGTTCTGATGAATTCATCCAGAAAATAAGCAATAAAAAAAGAGAACGCCAGGAGAACAAAATCCGCCAGGCGAACAATACCTGCTAAAAATTTTTCTTTTTCAGAAAACATAAACAGAAACGTCAGTTAGTATTTAAATTGTCATCTAATGCCCCACACAAACCGGATTCGGTTTGATTGTCTGATTGTTTTTGCCTGAACCAAGCTGCAAATTTTTCAATACCTTCCTCAATGAGCGTTTGCGGATTATATTTTAACTCTGCTTTTGCTTTGCTTATATCCGCAAAAGTGATGGGAACATCACCCGGTTGATCCGGTTGAAAATCCAGAATTGCTTTTTCACCCAGTGCATTCTGAATCAGTTCTATCAAATACATCAACTCCACGGTATTGGATTCACCGAGGTTGTAAATATGATATCCGTCGCATTTATTAATGGCTGCATAAACGCCCTGAATGATGTCATCGATAAAAGTATAGTCCCGTCTGCTTTTTCCGGAGCCGAAAACAGGGATCGGCTTTTTTTCATGGATGAGGCGCGAGAATTTATGAATCGCCATGTCCGGTCGCTGGCGGGGACCATAGACAGTGAAGAAGCGAAGACAGTTTACAGAAATATCATAAAGTTTTGAATAGGTGTAACAAATCAATTCTCCCGCTTTTTTTGTTGCCGCATAAGGAGAGATCGGATTATCAACCGAATCGTCTTCACTGAAAGGCACTTTCTTATTGGCACCATACACAGAGGACGAAGAAGCAAAGACAAATTTTTTAACTCCAAACTCTTTGCACATCTCCAAAAGATGCATCGTACCCTGCATGTTCACTTTTTCATACAACAACGGCTGCTGTATCGACGGCCTGACGCCGGCCCTTGCGGCCAGATGCACAATCACATCGTATTGCCGGGATTGAAAGAGTGATTTTAAAAAATCATAGTCGAGGATATCTTTTTCGAGCAATCGGTACGAGGAATAATCAGACGCAATGCCGACATTTTCACGCTTGATCGCCGGATCGTAATAGTCGTTAAAATTATCAAGACAATCAACCTGATGCCCGTCATTTAAAAGCCGTTCATTGAGATGCGAGCCGATAAAGCCGGCACCTCCGGTTACCAAGAATCGCATAATTCTCCTGTTTGAATGATCAAAGATCAATAATGATAATAACTATATGAATTATTTACAAGCGCTGTTTCAGAGCCATTAAGAATGACACCGATAAGCCTGGCAGGAACGGTTTGAAATATTTCAAGTTTTTCCTGCGCCACAGTGCGGTTTGTATATCCTGCCTTGACAACAACAGTAACCGCATCCGCCTGTACACCTAAAACGACCGCATCTGTGGCAGCATTAAGAGGAGGTGTATCGAATAAAATGAAATCAAATTTTCTTCGGACTTCTTCGAGAAACCGCTTCATTTGTTGGGAACCAAGCAGTTCCGATGGATTGGGAATCATCGATCCGCAACTGAGCACAGACAAATTAGGAATGTGCGTTTGCTGCACAATGGCAGACAATGTTGCTTTATTGCTCAAATAATTTGTAAAACCCGGCTCTTTGTCGACGCTGAATGTATTGTGCAAAACACCGCGCCGTAAATCAGCATCGACGAGAAGGGTGTTGGTTTTCTGCTGCGCCATAATGATGGCGAGATTGCTCGCTGTAAAAGATTTCCCCTCACCGGGACTGATACTGGTGAGAACGAGCGACTGAATTCGTCCCGTATTTTTGGAAAACATGAGTTGCGTTCGAAGTGCGCGATAAGATTCGCCAATTGGAGTCGGGGAATAATCATGCGTCACCAATTGGCGGTCGATCTGTTTTGCCTTTTCAAAATCCTGGTAATCCGGAATATCTTTAAATGTAACGACGGGAATTGCGCCGAGAACTTTTAATTTTAAATATTTTTCAATGTCATTGAACGAATAAATCTTTCTGTCACTCAGATCAAGAACAATTGAAATGAGAATGCCCAGAAAAAAGCCGATTCCGCTGCCAAACAACACAGCCGTTTTTTTACCGGGGTTAATGGGGTGGCTCGGTCGAACCGCACGATCCATGATCGTGATGCCCTTGTCGGTCACTGCATCTTGCACCTGGAGTTTTTGTACCTCGCTTAAAAGATACGTGTACTGGTTTTCGGCAATTTTTTTATTGCGTTCCAATTCCATCAGACGGTTTTCATCGTAAGGCAGAGCGGTCAATTGCTTTTGCAGTTCATTTCGTTTGGTGCGATATCCTGCTTCCTGGTCTGCGAGAGTGTTGCGATACTTTGATGCAAACGCAATAATTTGATCCTGCGTGCTCCTGATCTCTTCTCCAAGCTTGATGAGATCAGGGTACTCGGCCGAATATTCTTTCATCATTTCATCATATTGGTTCTCCTGGCGGGAGAGCGTTTCCCGCAAAATGTTCAAAGTCGGCTCATCCGACATTGCAGGAAACTTTGCCAGTTCATGAACAATAAAGCGACGATATTGTTGGACATCAGGAGAAGTTTCCTCTTTCTCTAAACGATCGAGCAATTCACCCAATTTTGCACGCTGCTGTGGAAGTTCGCGCAAAACGCGATCGTTTGCTTTAAGTTGCGATTCAAGTTCATCCTTTTTTGACTGCAGAGAAAGCGGGTATTTTGTATTAAACTGCTGGAATTCCGCTTCAACTTTTTTCATATTCGCTTCGGCAGTTTCCAACTGCTTTTTCAGATTTTCCCTATAACTCTGATCATCCCGGGATTGAAGTCCCAGAGCTTCCTGGATGTAAACCTTGGCTATTTCATTCAATTTCCGCGGCAGCAAAACCGGATCATCTCCTTCCATTTCCAGAATCATAATAGCGCCGGACTTGCTCACTTTCATATTGACGCCGTACAGCACCTCGTTGGAGGCTTTTTCAAAAGGACGAACGCGAAAGTCTATTTTTCCGGGCGTTTGCACAAAAGCTGTATTGAGACGGAAGCTGATGCCATTAGCGGAGCGAATTTGATCCACTGAATCCCAGACATTGGCACTATCTAAAACGACCTTTTCAGACTTTTCTATTTTGTATAAATAATAGTAGCCGTTATCCGTAATTTCAATGGCATAGTGGCCGGGGACAGGATTTACAGTCGTATGCTGTTCCGCGAATATATCTCCATAATTTCTAAGAAGACTATCCTGCAAAACAATGGCAAGCCCCATTCTTGAAGCAACACGATTTGCAAAAGTACGTGTGCGCATTTCAGCCTGGCGAAGATTACTCAGCAGCTTGCCCTCTTCGTCGCCGTACTTGTCAGATTTTAATACAACTTTGCAGCGATAGATGGGAACCTGGTTTTTCGCTTTGTAATAAAACGGTATAGCAAAACCAATGGTTAAAAGAAGAATCAGGACCTTTCTTTTCCAGATGCCCGTGATAAATTTGCCAATCTCTATTCCACCGGTTTCCTCCTGTTCGGAGGTATCTTGTATAATTTCAAATTCTTCCATGGATTCTTATTTTGTTGATTTGTTGTTAATTAAAGCCAGATACAATAACATGATGGAGCTGCCGAACTGAAAATAGCGCATAATCGTCCTAAAGCTTAAGCGATTGACGCGCGGTGCAATGATCTCGTCCCCGGATTGCAAGTCCATATCCTTCAGCGAACTTGCTTTGTAAAGTGCATCCTCAAAATCTTTGTATATAATTTCACCTTCCCGCATGATGAACATATTTTCAAGAGAATAGCTGTTATCGATGCCACCCGCTTCACTGATCATATCCCAAAAAGATGTGCTTAAGCTGAACCGGTACATGCCCGGTTTTCCAAATTCTCCACGAAGAATCAAACGGATGAGAGGTATGACAACGACATTGGGTTCTTTGGCATAGGGCTTGAATTTTTCAGTCAGTTTATCCCTGATTTTTTCAGCAGTCATTCCGGCAACATGTACTTTGCCAAGCGAATAAAGAGAAATCTCGCCAAAGCCGTCAACGACCAGTTCGAGGTCATTAAACTGGGAGATAAAACGGCCCTTTTCTATCTGCAATGCGCCATCATAAACGAACAGGCGAATGGCATCTCCGGGATTGACATGCAATTCTTTTGTATCTTCCTGACCCGAGCAAATTCCCGGGGCAAAAGTTCCATAAAAAAATAGTGCAATTGCACTTGAA
Organism: Calditrichota bacterium; assembly: GCA_013152225.1. Lineage (GTDB taxonomy): Bacteria > Zhuqueibacterota > Zhuqueibacteria > Residuimicrobiales > Krinioviventaceae > Hydrothermomicrobium. Next base: position 15,424 of record JAADGR010000314.1, on the reverse strand, counting down.
ACAGCATAGCGAAACCATTTAGCAGTTTTTATTCGTAACATTAAAGTTTCCTTATTGCAAAACCGATGAACACCCAAAATCATCGGGATCGAAAATAACGATATCGTTTTGCGCGTGTTTCCAATCCCAATCTTTTCATTATGCTGCGCAGTCTTAAAAAACCAATTTTTGTGTAGCCAAAACGCGGCGAGTAGAGCGAACGTTTAATTGTCCAGAGGCCGACCATAGGATTTTCAATGACCAGCTTTTTCACTTTTTCAGTGAGAGGTAATTGGGCGTCATCTATATGCCTTTGTCGATCGAGCATTGTCGACTGCGCCGATGTCGATTCTTTAATCTTCGGCGTAACGGGAACAGGGACAGGCGTAGGCGTCATCGGTACATTCAAGGGAACCACTCCGCCGGATGTTGCAGCAAAAAGATTTGTGCTTTGGAAATGAATATCGCGGCAAAAATCAAAATCGTCAATTGCTTCTTCAAGGGAATCATAACACGCAAGAATACGATTGAACTCCAGCATTTCAAAAACTTCAATAACCTCAGGAGTCATATGAATCAATTTGAGGTCACCGCCGCCCTCGCGCAGGGTTCGTATTTCACCCACGAATACTCCCCAACCTGCACTGCTCACATAATGCACGGCAGCAAGGTCAATGATATACTGGGTAAAGCCGGCTTCGATGTTCTGGGTTAGCAACTTTTGCAGTTCCGGTGAAGTGGTTGTATCCACGTATCCATTCACTTTAAAGAGAGCCACATCCTTCAGTGCGCCGACTCGTTCCGCTTTAATTTCTATACCTTCCATTTCCTTCTATCGCATTTTTGTTGGCAATAAAATTGCCCGAGAAGCTCCCATTTTCAAATATACTTTTCCAAGTTTTCTAATGAGCAAAGTTAGTGCCATCTGTCAGCTTTGCACAAGATAAGATCAAAAGAAATCGGTAATTGTTTCGGACAAAAGGATTATGAATTATCTGATTTTAGGGAAAATGAATCGATACTATATAAAACAATGGGACGGTAAAAACAGAAAAAAAGCGGACAAGAACAAAAAATATGGATTCGATCGACAGCTATGTAATAGCACGAAACAAAGATGTCCCAGAGTAAGACAATGAAATTAGTGGGGCTTGTTTAGTGAAAGGAAGCGTGAACATTAAAACAAAATGATGCAAGAGAAAAAACTTTATTGTTTCTTTTATAGCAGTCAAATTTAAGGCGATGGACAACTTTTATTTTTTTCTTTTGTTACTTTCAAGTTTGGAATAAAGCTTTACATACTTGTCGGCAGCGACATGCCAGGAAAAATCCTGACGCATTCCGCGCTTTATTAATTTTTGCCATGTCTTCTGATCTTTAAAAGTATCTACCGCTTTTTTGATGGCCTGAAGCATCGCCCCGCTTTCATAAGCTTCAAAAGAAAAGCCATTCCCCTTGTTCGGGTCTTCTATAAAATCGACTATCGTATCTGCCAGGCCGCCGGTTTTGCGAACGACCGGAACCGTACCATACTTGAGACTGTACATTTGATTCAGTCCGCATGGCTCATAGCGTGAAGGCATCAAAAAGATGTCACTTCCCGCTTCGATAAGATGCGCCAGTTCTTCATCAAAACGCAAGAATACCGCCACGTTTTGGGGGTGTTTTTTGCTAATATCCTTGAACAACTTTTGATATTTGCTATCCCCCATTCCCAGCACAACCAACTGAACATTTAATTTAATAATTTTATCAATCGCTTCGGCGATTAAATCAAAACCCTTTTGATCCGTAAGCCGGGAAATAATGCCAATTACCGGAACCGATTCATCGAATGGCAGCTTGCTCTTCTTTAACAGAATCTTTTTATTCTCAATTTTTCCATCAAGATTGGTCGAGTCGTATTTATTTTCAAGATATGAATCTTTCTCAGGATTCCATACAGTCTGATCGACACCATTCAGAATACCATAAATATCCTGACGTCGTTGCCGTAAAATTTCACCCAAGCCAGCGCCCAATTCCGGATCGTCCTGAATTTCATCCGCATAAGTCGGGCTGACGGTTGTAATGATATTCGCATTCAGAATGCCGGCTTTAAGAAAATTAATTTTTTCATAAATTTCCAAATCGCTTCCAGGCTTTGCAGCTTCTTCAGGCAATCCCAGTTTTGTAGTAACTTTTGGATCGAAACTCCCCTGGAATGCCAGGTTGTGTATCGACAGAACCGTAGCCGTCTTGGCGAAAAAAGGATCATCCTTGAATTCATTTTTCAGAAGATAAGGGATCATTGCCGTTTGCCAATCATTGCAATGGATGATTTGCGGCTGCCAAACGAGCAATTTTATCGTTTCCAGAACCGCGCGTGAAAAAAGCATAAACCGCTCGGCATTATTAGGGAAATCTTTGCCGGTCTGAGAATCCACATATAAATCCTGGTGTCCAAAAAAGGGTTTGTACTCCAGAAAATAAATCTGAACTTTAGCATCAGGAATAAAAGCCGACTTGGCGCTGGTAATATGCTCCTTACCTCCCATTTGAATGGGTATCTTTTTTAGCCGAATGACTTCGCGCAGGATGTACTTTCGATCACTTATGGAACCATATTTAGGTGTTAATACACGAACGTCATGCCCCATATCAAACAAAGCTTTGGGCAGGGCACTGGAAACATCTGCAAGACCACCGGTTTTAGTGAATGGAGCAACTTCTGATGAAAGGAATAAAATTCTGAGACGATTTTTCATCTTTGGGCCTTAATTTGATATCTTGAATTATAACCGAAATAACATCTACACTATTATTTTATAAAGTCTTAATTTAACAAAATTCGGCAGAAATGCAATATAAAAAAAAGGGTAACAAAAAGTTACCCTTGAATATTCATCTGACTGATTTGAGTTATAATTGCGATAAATACCTTTGTGCGCGTTCAACATATTCGCTGTCGGGGTAATTCGCTAAAAGCTTTTCAAACTCGCTGCGCGCTTTTTGCTTATCTCCCAATTGGATATAACACAAACCCAGTTTCAATTGTGCATCATCCAGTTTATTAGAATCGTTGAACATGAAGACCTTGTTAAATTCAAGAATCGCCTGGTTATAGTCTCCCATTCCGTAATAAGATTCTCCTTTCCAATATTGACAGTTATCAACCAAAGAATTGCTCTCATTCAAAGCCAATAATTCATTAAAGAGGTCGATGGCTTGTTGATAACTTCTATTATTGTAAAGTTCCAGGGCCTGGTTATACTTTTCCTTAAAAGTCCCGCCAGACGGAAAGGAAGCCGGAGGAGAACTGAGAATTGACGTAGACTTTGCCTTTTTTTGCAATTCATTCAATTTCTTTGCGCGCGCTGTTAATTCTGCCCGAAGATTGGCTATTTCAACATCCTTTTTATTCAGGGTATCCTCTAAATCTTGAACCTTTTGCTCTTCCTGGTTCAGGTTCGCTGCTACACTAGGAGAAGCCGCTTCGGTAGCTTTTTCCTTACTTTGATTGATACCCAAAAGCTTCAATACTTCAGCCTCATCGGTTGTCGGCTCCGTCGAAGAAACGCTTGTTGTATCGCTTCCGGGCTGGCTTGGAAAAGCACTCTCGTCAATCATAAGGTCTCGATTTCGTGAGCTACCACAAGAACTGAAGATTGTCATTGCCAAAAATGACAATACCAGTATTGTTAAGCTTGTGTTTTGCAACGTTTTCATAATGCTCTCCTAATCAATTATGTTGTTTTCGTAATAATATATATGATGCGGATCCCCATGCGAGGGCAGAAACAATAGCACCGGTGACCCTCCATTTCAATGAACTTGGAACAACTTGCACTTGAATCGGGCGCTGGGGCAAACCGGAGTAACCTATTCCTTTCAACCGGTTGTCAACAGCCACCACACAATATTCAAGTCCTTTTTGGGTAACGTCCTTACCTTTTATAACAGCGGAATATTCATCTCCCTTATCCAGAGCAAGTTGCATAACATTCCAATTTTTTTCACCCGGTGTACGATATAAAACAGCGACAGTCCTGAGCGGCGCGGAAGAAAAGATATCCGCTTTGATTCGCAAATCATGATGAACTTCAGCACGGAAAACCGGATGATGAATAACTACCGGTGCATTCGTTTCTGCACTTTCAGGGACATTATTTTCAGGCTTTCCATCATGGTCCATATATCCATTCCTGTCTTCCGCATGTTGGGGATCAAGATCGAGTGCGGCCGGGATATGATCCTGATCCAAATCATCACTATTCTTTCCACTCGGATAAAAAGTTAGTCCTGCCCAAGCCGAAATAATGCCATCTTTTTCATCTCCGCTTTTTATTTGATCCAAAAGATCTGAAAAGGAATAGCGGAAATCGGAACCCACTGAAAAACTGATTGTATTCGCGAGCCTGAATTCCAGTCCTCCGCCGGCCTTGACGACGGTTCCGTACATACGCTGCTTTTTCCCATCCAGCGTAATTGTGTTGCCGGCATATTTTGAATCCCAATATAAAGCACCACCCCCTATCATACTAAACGGGTTAATTTTCGAATACGGTGCAAAATTAAATTGAAAATTCACTTCCATCGGCACAGTCATTGTCTGAAATTTGTCCGAATTCGTAAACAAGGGATTTATCCTGAGCCCATCTTGCGATGTTTTCAGCAGTGAATAGTAAATCTCTCCACCCACTGAGAAATAAGGCGTGGGACTGTAAGAAAGAACAAAAGCTCCCGCAGGATTCAGAATGGGCTTTTTCCAATCCCCCTCCAGTCTACTCACCCCGCCTTTAAAACCTATTCCGATTTTGCTGTCGGCAGCAACGGAATGGCTCAAAAAGATAAATATCATCAGGATGCAAACGTGGAGTGGAATTGAGCGAACTTGCTTTAAAAGTTTGTTCCCCATCTTGATCATCTTTCTCTGTTTAATTTACTGAATAAAAGATATTTAAGTTGATTTTAAAAGTCAAGCTATTTTTTGCACGTCATTGTTCGCTTATCCCTGCCGGAGTTTTTGCGATTTTCAGATATCCTGAAATAATATAGACAATTCCAAGTATAACAAAGGCCAGACTGATACACTGATTTAAACTCAACCCCCTTCCTCCAATGGGAATGACCACCATGCTGTTTTCGTAATATCTGAAAAAGTCGATAACAAATCGGGCAATTCCATAAAAGATAAAAAACAAATACATCAGGAATCCATCAAATTTCTGCCACCTCTCAGCTACCAACAACAAAATCATTATGATTAATCCATAGGCCGAAGAATAAAGTTGGGTGGGAATTATCGGGATGCCCTGGAACATATTTCCCGCCGGGCTGTCGAGAGGAAAGACAACGCAAAGATGGCTGTGGCAGGGCATACCCCAACAACAGCCGTTCAGATAACATCCGATCCGTGTAATGAAAATGCCCAAAGCGACAGCGGGCATCATGATGTCCGCGAATTGCAAAAACGGCAGTTTTTTCATTCTCAAATAAATAATCGAAACAACGAAGGAGAGAACAACACCTCCAAGCATTGTAAGGCCGGCAATTCCAATCTGTCCGTTGCTCTGGAACGGATTGAATGTATCTGTCCAATGACCTCGGAATTCGTCGAGGTGAAAAAAGACATACAATAAACGAGAACCGATAATAGCGCAAATAATAATAATGACCGAGAGGTCCATAATTTTATTCGGATCGATCCCTTTTTTTTTCGCCCTGAACATAGCCCAATAAATGCCAAGAATAAATGAAATAGCGAGCATAAGACCGTAGGAACGAAGTTCGAATGAACCAATTTTTACCAGAACCGGATGCAAAACAACCTCCTGTATTTTTCAATTTGAATTAATAAACAAAGCGGCGCACCGCTGTATTGAGAATCAAACCTGCCAGGATCATACTTGAAATCATCGAGGAACCACCATAACTGATGAACGGTAACGGTAGACCTGTAACAGGCATAATTCCCAAAGTCATCCCAATATTTACGAAAACCTGAAAAGCAAAAATCGTTACAGCTCCAATTGTTAACAAACTGGAAAACAAATTTTGCGTATGCGCAGCAATTTGTGTACTGCGATATAAAAATATGAAAAACGTCACTAAAACAACCAGCGAGCCGATAAAGCCCCATTCTTCGGCCAGAACTGAAAAAATAAAATCTGTGTGCTGGGCCGGCAAGAACCGCAACTGAGTCTGAGTCCCGTGCAGCAGCCCTTTTCCCAAAAAGCCACCGGATCCAATAGCCACTTTGGATTGGATGATCTGGTAACCCACACCATGCGGGTCTGAGACGAGGCCCAAAAAGGTTAATATCCTCTGCTGTTGATACGAGTGCAATTTTCCCCAAAATACAGGCGCCAAAATCCCGACACTGATATTCAACGCAAAAAACAACCAGAAAACAATTGCACCGCGGTGATAATATAAAAGTGCTGCAGAGATAAGTATAATTGCAAAGAAAAAAGACCAAAAATTAAAAGCAGCAACAAAAGAAACCAACGGCGCACAGATTATAAAAATCACAAAACCGCTCAATCCCCGCCAGTACAGCATGGGAATCGTTAGTATTATAAACGCCAAAGATGTTCCCAGGTCGGGCTGCTTTAACACGAGCACAAAGGGAAAGAGAATGAGCAAAAAGACAAAGAAAAGATTGTTGATTTTACCGGGGGAATGGTTTTCTTTGCTTAAAAACCGGGCCAGCGCTAAGACCATAACCGGCTTCATAAACTCTGAAGGTTGAATCTGAATTGAACCCAATTGAAACCATCGGCTCGTCGTTCCACCGGAGTGGGGTATAAATTCAAGTAAAAGCAAAAGAATAATAAAAAATGAATACAAACCGGGTGTGATGGAATACAGCCAACTTGTTGGCATTAAAGTGATCACTGCACAAACAATCAAACCCGACAGCACCCATAATATCTGTTTGCTGAAATTATTATAGAGATGTGCCTGGTCACTTGTATAAGTTGCACTATAAACAGTGACAAGTCCGTAAATCAACAAGAGCAAAAGGGTGATGACAAGAACCCAATCGATTTTGGCATTTTTTATCGAATCGTACATAAGTTTCAAGATTATGAATCAACGTTTGGCAATTGCGCCACTTAATTTCAGGTTGTCGAAATAAGCTCTGAAAATTTTACCGGCAATGGGCGCAGCATGGGCACCACCTCCGCCGCCGTTCTCCACGAAAACACATATAGCGATCTGTGGATTGTCGTACGGTGCAAATCCGATGAACCAGGCATGTGACTCGCCGTGGGGGTTTTGTGCTGTCCCGGTTTTACCCGCAACAGTTACATCGGGCAGCCAACTGGCGCGTCCGGTTCCGCCCGCTTCGTTGACCACTTTGTACATTCCTTCGCGCAGGATCGAAAAGGTTTTCTGCGAAACACCGGAAACTTTTTCTTCTCGCGGCGTAAAGTAAATCATTTTTTCTGCGGTCCGGTCATACATTTTATGAACAAGATGCGGCTGATAATATTTCCCGCTATTGGCCATAATCATTGCAAATTGCGCCATTTGCAGAGGGGTCACCAACAGATCGCCCTGGCCTATTCCCAGGTTAAGCAGCAGCCCTTTTGTCCAGCCACCCTTGCCATAAATTTTATCAAGGTACTTCGTGTCCGGAACCAGCCCTGCACTTTCTCCCAAAAGATCAATTCCCGTAGGTTTTCCAAAACCAAATTTTCTTGCAAAATCAGCCCAGGTATCGACTCCGACCTTCAGGCTCAATCGATAAAAATAGACATTGCAAGAATGTTTAATAGCGTCCAAAAGATCCATCTTTCCGTGACCGCTTAGCTTCCAGCATTTAAAACTTCTCCGACCCAACCGCAAAAAGCCGTTGCACACTGACGTTGTGCTCGGCGTGCATTTGTGGGTTTCCAAACCGGCTGCAGCAAGCACAAGTTTAAATGTAGAACCCGGCGGAAAAACGCTTTGGATCATTCGATCATAAAGCGGCCGGTCGGGATCGTTCACAAGTCGACGCCAGGATTCTCCTGAAATCCTTTTTGTAAAAAGATCGGGGTTGTAATCCGGTTTACTGCAAAGGGATAATACGCCACCGTCACGGACATTAATGAGAACAAGTCCGCCTTTCTTATCTTTGAACAAATCCTCTGCCAAACGCTGCAAGCGAAGATCAATGGTCAAGTAAAAATCATTACCCGGCCGCGGCCGGTGCTCACCGGGAAAAGTAACATCTTCAACCTCCCGACCTAACGCATCGACCTCAATATAATTATAGCCGATCTGCCCTCTGAGAAAATTGTCATACACCTTTTCCAGCCCCTTTTTCCCGACAAGGTCGCCCTGCTGAAGAGCATGACTCTTTCGATTCAGCAATTCAGATCGGGAAATCTGGCCAAGATAGCCGAAAAGATGCGCGGCATTAATCCCTGCCGGATATAGCCTGCGCGGCTCAACATTGAAAAAGAAGCCGGGTAATTCCAGTTTTCTTTCTTCAATTTCTACCCGGGTTTCAAAATCAACATCCCGACGAATCCGAACAGGTGCAAACGGGCCTTCTCTTTTTTTGAGTTTAGCCTTTATTTCCGATTGTGATGACTTTAATATTTTTGCCAGCAGCGCTGTTGCGCTGTCATTTTTCGAGCATTCATACGGAACGGCATAAAGTGTGTAAGACGGTTGATTGTCGACCAGCACGTTGCCGCTTTGGTCATAAATCAATCCGCGCGTCGGTTGCAAAACGAGTCGCCTTATCCTGTTCTTTTCAGAATATTGAAAATATTTGTGGTGCTCATAAACCTGGAGATGGAAAAGCTTAAGTACCAGCACCAGAAATGCCAGGGCCATTAAAACATTATAGACAATTTGTTTTTCAATCTTTGCCATAAGCACATTTAAATAGGTAAAATCGTTAGTAATTCAGACCCGAATCAATTCCACCACCAACCCGATATCTTTTCCAGTACGTGACCGGCAAAAAGAAAAAGAAAATGAAAAACAGAACGATGGTATAAACAAGTGAAGGAAGCGTTTTCGATATTAATAATGCCCAAAAAGATTGATGCCCGACGAATATGATAAAATGCAAAATAAAGGAATTGACAAGAGCAATAATCGCAAATACTCCCAAAAGTTCGTACAGGTGGTGAATGCTTTTAACAGAAAACAAAGTCACAGCAAGAAATCCCGCAATGGATTTAGCCAGTGCATTCGCTCCCAAAATACCGGGACCAATGGAATCTAATAAAAGTCCTGCCAAAAACCCAAGCGCTGTAAGTTCGTATCGATCTCCTCTTAGCGCTACGAAACAGAGGGCAATGAGAACGAGGTCAGGCGAAATGCCTTTAACCGAAAGGACATCAACTATTGTAATTTGTGTAACAACAGCAGCAATTAAAATAACGATATGTGAAATTTGTTTCATCTTTTTCTCGCTCTGCTATCATCGCCATTCATCCTGTAATCATTCAGGACAACAAAAGCCTCTTCCAACCGGGTAAAGTTGACACGTGGCGCGACCCGAATATTCTGAAAAAGGCCGGGTTGGCTATCATCCACTTTATCAACAATTCCTATAACAAAACCCGCAGGATACAACGATTCCATTCCCGTTGTGATAACAGTATCGCCCGGTATTATTTCAACCCGATGGTGAACTCCCGACAAAACGCCGAAACCTTTGCCGGTCATTTCAAAAATGCCCGTTTCCCGGTTGCGCTGAATGCGAGCGGCGGCACGAAAATTTCTGTCAATGACCAACTGAACGGTAGAGTAATTGGGAGTAACGTGAATAACTTTCCCAACCAGTCCTTCTCCCGACACGACCGGCAACTCGGACTTTATTTCTTTATTCGACCCAACGTCCAGCAGAATCGTTTTCACACCGGGCATGTTGTTCCGGCCAATGACTCGGGCAGGAACGACACTCAAGCCCCGTCGTATGCCAAAGCCGACAAGTTTTCGCAAACGCACATTTTCCCGGAAAGCTTCTTTGTAACGACTCAAGTCAAGTTGCAATTCAGCGTTTTCTTTTGCAAGACGCCGGTTTTTGGCACGCACCCGCACAAGGCTCTTAAAATCCTGCACTGGCGAAGCAGCGAACCCGAGCACTTCAATGCCTACTTTCTGCAGCCCGCTCGTTTTTCCGGAATTATTAGCGGTAAATAGCAAAACAAGAGAAAGCACAATCGATCCTGTGAGAACAGAATAATCGAGCAGCAAAAATTTGTGCTTTTTATAACTATCCAAGCGAGCGTCCTGATATGAAATTTATAGTGATTTCAGATTTAATGAGTTAATCTGCATTTTCATTTATTGCCTGGTGGCAGTGCAAGTTTTATTTCCATACCTTTTTTGCCATCCCATTGCAGCACTTTCGGCACGGCGTTTTCAACAACGATAAAAGTAAAAGGCCCCATCCAGTGCCCGGAATTCAAATACCAACCGTCCAAGTGTTTTTCTTTAGCCGGCCAATGTGTGTGACCGAGAAGTACAAAATCGTAGCCTTCTTCAATTCTATTAAAAGCAAACTCGCGATAATCGCTGTCAGAGTAATCGGTTTGTTTTTTAGCCACTGTGCGGCTTTGATGAGAAAAATGTAATGCCAGGGGAATACCAAAATCAGGATGAAGCAAACGATAAAGAAAGATATTAACAGGATTCCGCAGGACTTTTTTCAAGCCCCGGTAAAGATAATCCTTTTTTAACAGGCCGTCACCATGACAGATATAATACTTTTTTCCATCAAACTCAAATTCATAATCATCCCGATGAAGTATGAGGCCGACTTGATCCTCGAGAAAAGAATCGAGCCAAAAATCATGATTGCCGGCAATATAGTGAATTTCTTTTCCAGTGTTCACAAAATTCGACAACTGTGCAAGAATCTGAAAATGCTGTCGGGGAACCGCATGCCGATACTCGAACCAAAAATCAAAAAGATCACCATTAATGATCAGATCTCCGTCTTCCTGCAGAACGTAATCCAAAAAAGATGTCAGATTTTTCTTTTTTAGTTGCTCAAGTTCCGGCTTCTGAGCACCCAAATGAGCATCGGAGATACAAAATAATTTTGCCATACCATAAGACCTGTCACTGCTGTAAAAATTAGAAACAAATGTAATAATACAAGCACTTAAATGCAAGCCGGAATGTATTTTCTGCACGCCCTTGTATAGCAAAAAATTATGTTGGATTTTTTTCATTCAAATGCTATCTTGAATAAATACGGGAAAAAAATGCGAATATCTTCTTATGCTAAAATAAACCTGGGGCTGAGAATCCTGGGTAAACGCCCGGACGGTTACCACGAAATCGAAACGATATTTCAGCAAATCAGCCTGAAAGACGAACTGGACATTGAACCGGCGGACAAAGGAATCAGCCTCGCCTGCTCTCCTCCGGTTTGCCCGACAGATGAAACCAATCTGGTCTTCAAAGCAGCCTGTGAGTTACAGAGAAAAACCGGGCGAAAGACAGGAGCTGAAATCAAAATATTGAAAAGAATACCCGTTGGCGGTGGATTGGGCGGAGGAAGCAGCAATGCAGCGGCAGCCTTGCAAGGTCTCAATACACTTTGGAATACAGGTCAATCCATCGAAGAATTAATTGAACTTGGTGCCCGGATTGGTTCGGATGTCCCATTTTTTCTCCTTGGCGGAACAGCCATTGGATCAGGCCGCGGAGAAAAATTAAAGCCTGTTAAAATCTTTCAAAACTACTGGGGCGTTCTCCTTGTTCCGGGATTCAGCATTTCAACAAAATGGGCTTATGAGAAGAATAGTTTTAGCTTGACAAAATCATTAAAAAAGAGTAACTTTAACAGCTTTTTAGAAATTTCATTTGATACTAAAAAGTGGTCAGGTTTTCTTGTAAACGATTTGGAAAAGGTTGTGTTCAACGCCTACCCTGAACTTAAAAAAGGCATCGAAAAGTTTTACAAGTCAGGCGCCTTTTATTCACAAATGTCGGGTAGTGGGTCGTCATTGTTCGGGCTTTTCAAGACGGAAGCTCAGGCCCGAAAAGCGAAATCATTATTTTCAGAATACCAGAGCTTTTTGTTTCAACCTGTTTCAAAACGATAGGCATTTGCTAATTTCGAGATAGCGAACAAGTATACCGGTGCCCTCATCTCGTTAGCAAGTTCAAACGCACAGCAAACATCAATCCTTGAAGGTTGTACAGCATCGAACTTTCAAAGGGGCATTATGCAAATTACTGACATTTCTATTAGCTTAAGAGATGAAGACAAACTGAAAGCCTTTGTAAATGTAACCTTTGACTACTGTTTTGTCGTCCGTGGTATGAAGGTGATTGAAGGGACAAGCGGGCTGTTTGTTAGCATGCCCAGTCGAAAGGCGAACGATGGGACATATCGTGATGTTGCTCATCCTATTAACAGTGAATTTCGCCAGGAGATTGAGAAGCAAATTCTAGCCAAATACAACGAGATCGTTTCCGGGCAGAGCGATCAGGGAAATGCACATTAAAATTGATTCTCGCTGTGGCTGAATTGACCAGGCATTTTAAAACTTATAAAACTGGGGCGTCGTCAAGTGGTAAGACACAGGTTTTTGGTACCTGCATTCGGAGGTTCGAATCCTCCCGCCCCAGCATGATACAAATAGAGAATAGGTACATGAAAAAATGACGAGGGTCTTTGAACTTTCGTCATTTTTTATGTTTTGGGAAAGCGTAAAGAATAGATAACTATTAATAAAATGTCATCATTAAAAACGAATCGCGAGTTAAAAATATTTTCGGGGCGCTCTAATCCAAATCTTGCCAAAAAGATCGCTTCGACTTTGGGGCAGCCGCTTGGAAAGATCGCGATCAAAAATTTTTCAGACGGTGAAATTTGGGTAAAATACGAAGAAAACATTCGGGGAACTGATGTCTTCGTCGTTCAACCCACGGATGCTCCTGCCGACAATCTGCTCGAATTATTGATTATGCTTGATGCAGCACACCGTGCTTCCGCAGATCGAGTGACCGCAGTGATCCCTTATTTCGGGTACGCACGGCAGGATCGCAAAGACCAGCCTCGCGTATCCATCAGTGCCAAATTAGTAGCCAACCTGATCGCAGGAACAAATTGCGATCGCGTTCTGACCATGGACTTACATGCTCCACAAATCCAGGGATTCTTTGATATTCCGCTGGATCATTTATATGCAGCAGCAATTTTCATCGATCATTTCAAAATACACAATATCCCAAATCTCCTTGTTGTATCGCCGGACATTGGCGGCATCAATCTCGCGCGCAGCTATGCACGCCGTTTGGGGTGTGATCTGGCCATGCTGGACAAGCGCCGGGAAAAACACAACGTTTGCACTGTAACTCATCTCATCGGAGATGTGAAAGATAAAAACGTCCTCATTGTGGATGACATTGTGGATACAGCAGGCACGTTAATAAACGGCATCAAAGTCCTCAAGGAAAGCGGAGCAAAGGATATTTACGTCGCCAGCACACATGCTCTTTTATCAGGTGAAGCAGTTCACAGGCTGCAAACATCGCCGATCACAAAAATCTTTTTCACGGATTCTTTGCAAATTTCCCCTGAAAAAGTCATCGATAAAATGGAAATTCTAAGCGTCTCAGGTCTGTTAGCAGATGCAATAAGAAGGATACACGAGGAGCGGTCCATTTCAGACCTTTTCCCGCTCAAGGGACCATTACTATAACAATAATATTTTGAAATTACATTTTTATAAAAGTGGAGATTTACAATGTCGGAAATAAGTTTAAATCTTGAAACGCGAAAAGATACCGGTAAAGAGATTTCTCGCAGGCTGCGAAGAGAAGGCAGACTGCCCGGTATATTTTATTTTCACGGAGCAGAGAATATACCCTTTAGCGTCAACAAAAAAGAATTGAGTACACTGCTAGGCAGCGAATCCGGCCTGCTGAATGTGATCTTTGACGGAAAAGATCAAAAAAAATGCGTTGTTCGCGAAATCCAGTTCAATCCCCTGACCAATGCGCCGATTCACATCGATTTGCTGGGTATTACACTGACCGAAAAAATCAATGTTATGGTTCCAATCCAGCTCATCGGAGTGCCAAATGGTGTTAAGAATGAAGGCGGAATTTTGCAGCATCATGCACGGGAAATTGAAGTCGAGTGTTTGCCAACCAATATTCCTGAACACATTGAAATTGATGTAACGGAATTGAATATTGGCGATTCAATTCATGCGTCATCGATTTCTGTGGATAAAGTGAAAATTTTAGCCGATGATGACATGGTCATAGCTAATGTTGGTGCACCGCGAATTGTTGAGGAAGAAGTTCCTGTAACGATCGGCGAGGAAGAAGAGGAAGGTGCCGAGCCTGAAGTTGTCGGCAAGAGCGAAGAAGAGTCTGAATAATTATTAAGATAAAAGTATTCACACGTGTCTGACAGATATCTGATCGCAGGTCTTGGTAATCCCGGCAGAAAATATAAAAACACAAGACATAACGCCGGATTTATGGTGATCGACAAACTTGCACAAGAATTTAACGGTTCATTCAAAAAAGCAAAGTTTACCTGCGAACAAAGTGAAATAAAAATCGCCTACAAAGCTGTTATCCTTGCCAAGCCGCTTACCTATATGAACAATAGCGGCTTGGCCGTTTTTGAACTGATGCAGTATTACAAAATTGATCCATCACAGCTTTTGCTTGTCTATGACGACGCAGATTTACCTTTGGGACGACTTCGCATGCGGGCACAAGGCAGCGCGGGCGGGCACAAAGGTGTGGCCTCGGTCATTCGTCATTTAAAAACGCAGGAATTTCCACGATTACGAGTCGGTATTGGTTCCGAATTCGGAAAAGAGGAAATGGTGAATTTCGTGCTTTCTTCTTTTTCGAAAAAAGAACGCCAAGAGTTGAATAACATCATTTCAAGTGCAGTGGATGCCGTCAAAGGCTTTATTGTCGATGGATTGGATAAAACAATGAACTGGGTCAACTCTGCTTAGAGTAAAATGAGCAGGATTGTTAATACTAACAAGGGATGCAAATGTATCTTTTCTGGTTTAGCTTGGCTGCGGGTGTTTTAGCGATCATTTTGGCCATTGTATTTTTGAACAAGGTTTCAAAATATCAAGAGGGCACGGAAGCGATGATTGAAATTGCGGCTGCCATTCGCGGCGGTGCAATGGCATTTTTAAAACGTGAATACCAAACACTATCATTTTTTGTGCTCGTTGTGGCAATCGTTCTGGCAGTCTTTATTCAACCTGCAACAGCCGTATGTTTCCTTGCAGGTGCGATTTCCTCGGTTTTGGCAGGTTATATCGGCATGAATTCGGCGACAAAAGCCAATGTCAGAACCGCCTGGGCTGCCAAAGACAGCATCGAAAACGCTCTTCAGGTTGCCTTTACCGGAGGGGCTGTTCTGGGACTGGTTGTCGTCGGAATCGGCTTGTTCGGACTGGTTGGAATTTTTCTCATTCTCAACCAGATTTTCGCACATGATCTG
>JAADGR010000333.1 GCA_013152225.1 Calditrichota bacterium | reverse complement strand
ACTGGTCTTTTCATCCGCTGGAGATGATTACGTTTATTATTCCTTCTTTTATGGGATTCGGCGGACAAACGTACTGGGGCAAAATGCCGTTCACGGATTATCCGCTTTATTTTGGTATCATCGTTTTCCTGTTAGCAATCATCCCGTTTGTTTTAAAGCGCGACAAGTTTACGTGGTTTCTCGGCATCCTGGCAGTTTTTTCATTGTTTGTCTCTTTTGGAAAATATTTGCCCATTCTTTACACACCAATGTTCAAGTTTTTACCCTATTTCAACAAGTTCCGTGTGCCGAGTATGATCCAAATTCTGCTGGATATTTCACTCGTGGCTTTGGCTGGGTATGGCCTGCAGGCGTTGATTGAATTTCGCGGGGAAAAGCAAAATTCCAAAGAATTCGAAAAAAGAAAAAAGGCGCTGACGCGATACTTTACTATTTTCGCAATTATTGTTGGTGTTTTTACATTATTCATGTTGCTGGGCAAATCGGTTTACACCGAGCTCGTTGCCGGCAGCCGATCCTATCTCAAGGCAGCGCAAAGAGATATGGCTTATAACAAGGCTCTTTGGGATAGTTTTAAAAGTATTATCTTTTTAGCTGCGGGCATTTTTCTCATTCTTCAGTTTTTAAAGAATAAAATTTCCCAAACAACAATGGGGATTTTTCTTGTTCTCCTTGCGGTCATTGATCTTTGGTTTATTGATTTTAAAATCATAAAGCCACAACCTCCGGCCAGCGAAGCGACTTATTTTGCTCCAACGCCGGCCGTCAATTTTATTAAACAGGATAAAAGCCTTTACCGAATATTTCCTGTCCTCGATACCAAAGGCGGCAACTGGTACATGTATCATTTTCTGCAAAATATTAACGGCTACAGCGCAGCCAAACTTCGCATTTATCAGGAATTTCTCGAAGAGACCGGTTTTAATACGCAGGATCAGTATCGGCTCAATCCGTTTATTTCAAAATACTGGCGTTACGCCGTACGCGAGAACAAACCGACGTGGGTGCCCGTTCCCGTGCAGCAAATCGATCCGAAACGGCTGGCCTTTCATAATGCCATGCTGGATATGCTCAATGTGAAATATCTGATCGAAAGTTATCTGCCGCTCAACGATCCGAAATATACACGAGTTCAAAACCAGCAGCCGTGGGTTTACGAAAATACCGGTGTGTTGCCGCGTGCATTTTTTGTGGATTCGGTAAAAGTTCTTTCCGGCAGACGAAGCATTTTCGATTACATGAAGGGCGGTACATTCAATCCGGCGTACACGGCAATCATCGAGGAAGAACCGCCGTTTGCCATCTCTGCCGCGGATAGCGATTCCGTGCAGGTCGCGGCTTATGATATCCAACGGATTAATTTGCAGGCAAAAGTAAAAAAACCGGCGTTAATGGTTTTGAGCGAGATTTATTATCCATCCGGCTGGAAAGCTTTTGTGGACGGCAAAGAAACGAAAATTTACAAAACAAATTATATTCTGCGCTCCATTTTTCTTCAGCCCGGATCGCACAAAATAGAATTCAGATTTGCACCCAAATCCTTCATGCGCGGTGTATGGACAAGCGTGATCGTTCTCATTTTGCTTTTGGGAATGCTGATTGCAGGACTGGTTCTCAAATTCAGGAACAGCAAAAATGGATGATAAAGCAAAACGGCTGAAACAAGATTATAAGCAGAGTTCCAGGCCAATGGGGGTTTATCAGATTCGGAACATCATCAATGATAAAATATTGCTTGGTGCCAGCCTCAATCTTTCCAGCATTCTTAATCGGCACAAGTTTGAATTAAAAATGGGCAATCATCGGAACAAAACACTTCAGGCCGAGTGGCACGAGATGGGTAGTGAAAATTTTGTTTTTATGATTCTGGACGAACTTGAGCCAAAGCAAGATACTGATTATGACTATAAGGAAGATCTGTTATTTCTGGAACAGTATTGGCTTGACAAGCTGAGGCCTTTCGGGGATCGGGGATACAACGAGAAAAAGAAGATATGAATATGCAACTTCGTCGCACACTTTACATGATGTCAAGCAGGTTGCGAGGCGTTTTTTTCGTCCTCATCGTGGTCTGTATCCTTGCCATGCTGATCTATACGCAGCATCTTGTGGCTGAGTTGCGCAAAGAATCCCGCGACATTGTCGAGTTTTACGCGCAGACTATTCAGCGTATTGCCTCGGATAATCTTTCCGCCGAAACTTTGAGCTGGCTGTTTGAGAACATTACCCAAAAAACTAATTTTCCTCTCATTCTTACGGATGCACAAGGTAACCCCTCTTCGTGGAAGGGAATTGGTGTCCCGGACACCGCCAGATCGCCCGCAGCACTAAAGGAAGTTCAAAGTTATATTGACAAGATGAAGCATGAAAACAATCCTGTTACCATTACTTATGGAAACCAGGTACTCAATTATCTATATTTCAGCGATTCGAAACTGATTAAACAGCTCGTTTATTTACCCTATGTTACAATTGCGGGACTCGGTCTTTTGGTACTTGTTGCTTATCTCGGATTCAGCAGCATAAAACGGAGTGAACAGAGATTTATTTGGGTGGGGATGGCAAAGGAAACGGCGCATCAGCTTGGCACGCCGATTTCTTCTCTGATGGGTTGGCTGGAGATAATGAAGGCAAAAGACATGACAGTGGAAAAGCTGCGCTCCATGGTTGCAGACATGCAAACCGATGTGAAACGTCTGGAAAAAGTCGCGGCGCGTTTTTCACAAATTGGCTCGCAAACGGACTTGCGTCAGCAAAATATAGATCCCATTCTTGAAGATGTGCTGACCTATTTTCATCGTCGTTTGCCACAAGCGGGTAAAGAAATTCGCCTGGTTAGAAATTATGGCTCCATACCGCCGCTGGATTTGAATCGCGATCTTTTTGAATGGGCTGTTGAAAATTTAATCAAAAATGCCATAGATGCCGTCAAAAACAAAAAGGGGAAAATTGAAATTACGACCGGGACATTGCCCGAGAGCGAGGGGAGTTTCATCGATATAAGTGATAACGGTGTTGGCATTCAATCAAAATCCAGAAGGGATATTTTTAAGCCCGGTTATAGCACGAAAAAGCGGGGATGGGGACTGGGACTTAATCTCGCCAAACGAATCATCGAAGAATACCACCAGGGGAAGCTGTTCATAAAAGAAACGCAGCCGGGAATGGGAACAACAATGCGCATTGTTTTAAAATGACGAACCTGAAAGGAAAAACAGCGCTGGTTACCGGCGGTTCGCGCGGACTGGGAAAAGACGTTGCTCTTTTTCTGGGAAGGCTGGGTGCGAATGTCGTTGTGAATTATTTGCAGGACAAAGATGCTGCGGAAAAAGTTATTGCGCGAATTAAAGAGACTGGTGCAGATGCCGAGGCCATCCAGGCGGATGTCCGCGACTGGGAGCAAGTCGAAAAACTTGTGCGCCGCATTATTACCCGCTTCGGATCAATTGATATTCTCATCAATAATGTCGGGGGTTTTATCACCAGTTCTCTTTTGAAAATGGATATAAAAGACTGGCACAATATGTTGGACAGCAACTTACACAGCGCTTTTTACTGTTCCAAGGCGGTTGTTCCGCTCATGCAAAAAAGAAAATTCGGCCGCATTGTGAATATCGCCCTCGCAAGTGCAAATCGCATACATGCTTATAAAACAGTCGCTGCTTATGCCATCGCAAAAACCGGCGTCCTCATCCTGACAAAATCATTGGCCGTTGAAGTTGCGCCATTCGGAATTACGGTTAACGCCGTTTCGCCGGGGCTAATGGACAACGGTTCTGTATTGCAAAATCAGATTGATGAGATGATTCCGCAAATTCCGCTCGGCAGACCGGGAAGAGGAAACGACATTGCGGGGGCAATAGGCTATCTTTTAAGCGATGAAGCGGCTTTTGTAACTGGGACGGAAATACTAGTCAGCGGAGGGTGGGGGCTGTAAAATCATTTTTGAAAGATTCAATTTATCTTCGGGGAACATCATCACGCTGCCGCTTCGGCAACGTTGCATCCCAAAATTTATCCATAATTTGTTCCGTCAAAGATTTATCATCCTGGCGGATTCTTTTGGCACTAAAACCTGATATGGTAACATATATTTCAAAGGAATCAGTAAAAGATGGATCCGTATAAACCGTGTTGCCATAAACGGATGAAACCAAAGGAAGCTTGTCGCCAACCTTGTACAAGGTGTGCCAGAACCGACTCTCCTCCTCTTCTGTTAACGGATAGACAGAAGGATGTTTTGTTTTCTGATCAATCGCTTTTCTGAAACGCCCTTCAACACGGGTGAGTCTGTACATGGAATGCAGTCCAATCATATTGGCGATGCTATGCCATTTTAAAATATCGCCTCCCACAGCCCATTGATCGCCTTTGATTTCAAAGTTCAGTGGCGATTGTTGTTTCTTATTGACAATGGGAGTGAGTTGCAGTTCAAAATCAAAATTACGATCAGAAGACGGAAGGCACTCGACAATGGCCACGAGTTCCTCTTTGGTGAAAACATGAAAAGCACGCAAAAAGGCGCTGTAGGTGAGGAAAGCAAAAATGGCGAGAAGAAAAAATAAAAATGTCAGGCAGCCGAGTTTGCTTGTCCCTTTTTTTCCGTTTTCACCCTGGCTCGCGGAAGCAATCTTTTTCGCTGCTTCGGATAATGAAAATAAAATCCACCCGCCGACCAAAGAGATAGCGAAAAGAACAAGATAAACCCCTATGGTGCTCATTGTTGCAATTTTAGAGAACATAACTTTTCCCGCTGCTCCAATCAAATGCAGACTGTTGTCCACAAAAGGGTCATCAGGAAGAAATCACTTTCGGACGGTGTATTATAGCTTTGATAGCTTTGAATGTTGCAATTTCCTCATCGTTGACAAATTCGATGTTGGGATAGAGTTTTAATGCCCGCAGGATGCCGCTTCCTATTCCTCTAAAGGGGAGAACATCAAATGCAAAAGAGCATAGCGTGGGATTACGCTTTATCGACACGCCATGCCTCACCTTTTCAACTGTCAGATGATTAGGAAGAAAGCCAAAAATATATTTTAACTGCTAAATATACTCATGTTCTATACCTGAATCCAGGAAATTTTTAAACTGAACAGAGCACTTTTTAAATTGCTGTCGTACGAAGACGGTTGCGGATCATAAAGTAACCTGTCCAGCTAAGCAATCCTAATTTAAATATTGAATTTTTTTATCATGTATTCTAATGTTTCCTCCAGCCCCTCCTGCAAAGGTCGCGGGGCATAACCGAATTCGCG
>JAADGR010000457.1 GCA_013152225.1 Calditrichota bacterium | reverse complement strand
CCCTGCTTTCTTCCGGCCACAGAGAGCAGGCACCCATAACATCCTGAAGCACATCACGGTACCCGCGATCCAACCCACGAGTCCACTTTAAAACATGAAAAAGCCCATACTTTAACCAGATGTTTAAATAGCGATTGACATGAGGGAATTGCGTTTCTATATTCATTTGCGCTATTTTGTTTTGGTAATAGTCGGCAATAGAATTAAATGAATGCTCGATCTTGCCATTTTGCAAGTATTCATCACGATACTTTTCAATCTCATCATCGTTAAAACAAATGCCGACAATAATGTTGAGCTCCCGGCTTTCCCCCGGCTCAAGCTCAATATCTTTTTGCAAGACACTAATAACTGCTTCGCATGAAGTTTCCGAGTTGGTGCATTTCCCCCTGCGAACAGCAGCTGGGTCATGCAAATTGCCCGCAGTTCCTAAAAAACCATTTAACCGGGTATCAAAACCATCCGGCTGGTAAGCAGCAGCCATAAAACCCATGTACTGCTGTTTACTTTCAGGATCACTCATTGATACAGTGATATGCCCCTTGTCATTATCATATTTCGCCCGGATGTAGCCGGTTTTATCAACAAAACTAGTAGTATGATTATAGCCGTTCAATTGCCAATGGATATATGGAAATATCTGCAACTTTCTTTTTAGGTTGGATTTATTAGAAATTTTTATCGTCCATATTTCGACCGGGTTATCATTTTCAAACGGAACAAAAATGCGAAAGCTGCTTTCAATACCGTTCCTCCGACTAGAAATTTCAGAATATCCAAGACCATGTTTACAAATGAATTTATCATATTTGACTTCATCTATATCCGCTAAAGGAGCAAGCGTCCAATATTTTTCATTTTCCACATCCCGAATATAAATATATCTTCCCGTTTGCGGATAGTCCGGCACATAAGAATTATGCTCATAATAACTAAGTCGCTGTAAAAGAACAGAAAGATAAAAACTGAACCCCGAACCGTTTTGCGAAAAAACAAGGCCGTATTTTTTGTTTGAAATATAATTTAACCAGGGTTTCGGTGTTAATAATGTTGTGACAATATATTCCTTACCATCATCCGAAAAATAACCATAATCACCGTCTTTTTCCATCGAACAATTACCTCCGTTAAAATCACAAGCATCACGCATCTATTTAATCACCATTTTCGACTTGGGACATACCGGACAGTCAGGATTATCGCACAACAATATTCCATGATCTTTTTCCATCATTTCTAACGATGTATTAAGAATTTCAGTACCCCTTGCCAGAATCGAATCAGCCATTCCTACTTTACCCCTGTGCATTAATTTTTTCCTTTCCATTTCTTGTTGAACTTTAATAAATGTAACCGAGTCACCCGGTGTCTCAAATGGTTCCATGATCCGATGGGTGCCATCCTCGATGATATATTCAATTTGAACATCGTAACCCGGATAAGCAACATCCAGATAGGGTACCTTTGCCATGGCTTCGGCAACATGTATAAGAGAACTGGACTTGAAATCAGTACCCAAATGTAAAATCCATCCTCCTGATTTTGCCAATCGATGAAAAGGACTGTCAACTCCCAGTTGCGTCCCCTTTTCATGACCGGCAGCAATATATTCTGCATCAGCACCTATTACACCAACAGAGTGAGTGGCATTGTGGCTGCGAATAACTCCCGGATAGGTACGAAAAGTCTCAGAAATAGCGCCCAGACGGCTGGGCTGAGAGCGTAAATCAATCAAAGGCGCTACTTCATTGAATGTGGGCACCAGCAGCGTCCCTTCCGAACCAATTACGGCCAACAGCGCTTTAATCACTGTTTCTGCTCCACCGACAACGTATCCCAGCGACTTTAGTGAGCCGTGCACTGCAACCTTATCACCCTTTTTAAGGCCCAACGCTTTCAAATCGTTTACCAAACGTTCAAAAGTAATGACTTGAAGAATGAGCCTGTATTCAAAAAGTGTCTGCAGAACATCTTTAAGATAAGGCAGCTTTTTGTTAGCTTCCTGTTCCGTGAGCCAAATAATTTCACAAAGATTGCGTTCACCATTTATCCAGAAAAGCGCTTTTTGAATATTGGGATTCCACATATTTATTTGATTTTTTCGACGGATCTCAAGCGGTATATCCAGGAATGACAACGGACCGGCAAATTTTCTTATTGGGATTATATCCTCAATGATTTCATTCCTGGCCGTGTTGCTTTTTTTCTCATCAACCACATATCCGCCGGCTTTAATTTTCTCTGTTTCAGCTTTTAAGAAAGAACTGTTTTCTTTTATCTTTTTATTTGTTTCCCGGGAATTATCAATATTTGAAACAGATTTTAATTGTCCGGCGCTTATCATATTAAAATAGCAAAGTTCGTCAGATGATCTAAATCCTTCTCCAATCATTGCCATAGAATTTTCAGCAAGTAAATCCGCCAGCCATTCCGCTTCATCTTTTCCGGCGTTTGCCAAAAAACAGGCATAAAGCGCCCCAAGTATTGTCGATTGCGAAAGAAGATTGTAATCAATGGTCTCGGGAACATCGAGCGATGTGTGCCAATACTCATCAACTACGCCCATAAGCGGGCAGGGAATACCAATCATCGGATCGGAAATAAAATTATCGCCCAGTGTAAACGGCAGGAATTCAAATTGAGATTCGAGCTGCATTTGCCGAACAAGGGCTTTAAGAAAAACCGAAACAAAACTTTGAGCACTATCAGGCGTTTGATGAACAAGCATGCGTTTTTTCTTGAAATCCAATCGTCCAATAGAATCAATATTTAAAGCTGCCAACACATCGGTTAGCTCTTGTTTTCTCTTTTGAATGAATCCCAATGTGCCATATATTTCTGAAGTGAATAAGAACTGAATAGAACGACGGGGCACGGGTAGTTTTTTATTTTTAATCAAATCGGAAATGATACGGGCTATTTCCAGCAGCGCTGCCGCACCGGATGCATTGTCGTTTGCTCCCGGCTCAAAAATATGAGACAGCAACAAAACGGCTCCGGGCCCGCTACCCTTTATTTCTGCAAATACCAGGGGCAAATTATCTTTGTAATGTTTTACTTCGACCAGTGCTCTTACACGGAGTTTTTCCCCTGCCAGCAGCTTTTCTTTCAGGCGCCTGCCCTGTTCAGTGGAAATTGAAAAACCGGTCAACTGTAAATCATTTGCCGTCATTGCCCATCCATCGGGATCGTCGGACCAGCAATTGATCCAGGGAACGGCATTGTCCGGTGCATTCGGCCTGGAACCGTATAAAATGATTCCGACACCGCCGGCTTTTGTCACTTTTGTCTTTATTTCCGATCCGCCCAGAGTCGTTAAAACAAATTTACCACAAATCCGTTCAAAAGTTATCTGTTCTTTTTCATCTATCCAGACCAGATCAGCAACCACGCCTTCAGGAAAAGTCCCGCCCGACCATTGCACCAGATGATGGGGAAGATCATCCCGATTCGCTAAAACCCGCTCGCCATTTTGATTTTCAACAAGCAAACGTAAAGATGCCTGACCGGCATCCCATGCCATGGGCATGACCCAGTCGGCAAATCTTGTTTTTCCGTCTGCCGGCACTGGCAATATCTCAGCAGATAATCCCATGGCCATCAACGTACGATAACAGTATTCACTCGCATCTCTGAAGGATCGGAACGAAAAGTCTTTCTCATGCTGATAAACCGCTTCAAGATATTCCCGGAGCTTGCTTTTGTCAATTTCATCCGACAAAAGCTGCAATAGTTCATTTAATTTTTGCATTATTATTCTGCTATTCTAATTTTGTGATTTCAAAAACGACAGTTCCCCTTTATCTGCACAACCTGAACAATCAATTATCATAGCTTTTCTTCCTATTGTACAACGATCATTCGATACAACTGCACTTCCGGCACCGTAAACAAAATACTTTCATCCTGCTTTTCAAACGGCAAATCAACCTGACCATCAATTTCAGGTGAAAGCATGGTAACTTTTTTAATTGTCCCTTTAAATTGATTTTGCAATTTTACTTTTATATTTTGGGCACAATTATTAGAATCAAAATTTATTAAATGAATAATTGTTTGTTTTTCAGCATCCTTGTGCCAGGCTTCAGCCAGGGTCGTCAGCGGCGCATCGACCACAACACTAAAACCGTCCGGCGTCACATCCCGAATAGCATCCGCTAATTCCTGCCAATTGTCCGGCATTTTCCAACTTTTAGCAGAAATCGCGGGTGTACCGAGACCGGATGCTTCCTGCATCGGACCATCGGCTTCCAGTTTGGGAAAATAACAAACCATTCCTTTACCAAAAGTCCCGACTGTTTTTCTGCCTGGCAGATGATTCCCTTTGATTCCGATTAAATCTGCAAAAGCATTACGAGTTCGTCTTTCCCGCCAATGATTCAACGCCCCGGTATTCTCTGTCAGAACCAGTCCGCCGCCCTGTTTTACAAATTGCTTAATAATTTCCACGTTTTTATCTGAAAGCGCTTCCTGGTTTGCCAGAACTAATGTTTTATAGCGGCTAAGACCAGGCAACTGTTCATCAAAAATAATATCAAACGGGATTTTGGTCTGCATCAAAGTCTGCTCAACTAAAATAGTAGAATAGCGCGAATTATAAATACTATACGCCATCGAAGGGTAAGAACGCAAAACCGCTACATCGGCAATAGCATTCATCCCCTGGAAATAATTGCTGTTATATTTTCGGAAGAATTCGGCCAATTCGGAAAAAGACCTTCCGGCAAAATATCCCCACGGCGTACCTTCATAACCGAATCCCTTGACCCGGCACTGCTTGTTAAAGGCCATCCAGACCGCCATTTCCAGATCGTTGCCACCATGGTTGACCGAGATCCCCAACGTGCGTCCCATCTTGTAAGAACGAATTTCAGCAATTGTCGATCGATGGTCAACAATTCCGGCGGCAATTCCGGCATCGGGTGTAAAAAAATCACAATGCCCGATAAACAAAGGCTGATAGATACCATCCAGCCAGGCGCGGTCTCTGCCAATCAGTCCCTTTATATTAAATCCGACCGCAATGTTCGGATTTATGCTCTTTGCATAGTCATACAACGTCTTACTATAATCGGCCATCATACGGCAGCGAAAGTTCACCCATTCCTGCAACACAGGATCGTCAATTGTCTTCAAATCAAAAGGACTGTTGAATACATCCCAGTGCGGAAGCTCAAGATACTCGACCGTCCGATAGCCAAAACGGCGAAACACCTGTTCTTTTGTGGGATATTTTTTCTTCAGGTATTCTTTAAATGCTTTCAAGACAATCGGTGAACGGCAATCCTTCGGTGCTGAACGCAAAAAGAAATTATCAAAAAATATCTCATCTGTCCCAACATCCACAATAGCCTTTTTGACGACCTTTTTTAGATAGGCCAGATATTCCTGATTCAATATACAAGGGAAACGCCGATAGGTTTGTATGCCCAGATAATAGATGGGTTTGCCGTCCTGGTCACGGCATTGCCAATTGACAGCATTGGGTTGCTCCCGAAAAAGCGTTTCCGAGAACATGGTACCGCCAATATACGCGCTGACTTTCATACCATATTTGTGCATGAGAGAGGCAGTTCTTTTAGTATCCTCAATTCCCTCTTTTTCAAATTCCAGACCGAATCCTTTATAAAAAGGCAGCCGACGCATCCTGACTCCCAGAACAGCCATATTTTTAATATTTTCCGGCGAGTGCTGCTTGTGATAATTCTCTATCCAATCTACGCTATGATGACCGCGTCTCAAATAAAACCACAACGGTTCATGAATGGGCCAGGCAATCTCTTTTGCTTCTTGTTGTTTTCGTTGGGCTAGTATTTTATAATTTTCCTGAGCAAAAAGGGTCATTGGCAGAAATGCTAAAATGACCAACATCGCAGAAAATATTTTTTTCAATTCATTAGCCTTTCGATTTTTTCTCAATCAGCACGTACTATGTATTAACCATTTATATTTTTTTTAATCTTGAATGCAGCGCCACTGTTTCAGTTACCTTGTTTCCTTCTCCGGCCAATTTTTGAGTCCAAAGGAATATAAAGAAAAAGATGTGACCGATACTCGCTCTCGCCCAGATAAATTGTACCGTCAAGTCCGGTTGTCATACAATCGAACTGGTAGCCACGGTGGTAGTAAAATGGACTGCGATCTGCAATCAGAACCCCCATATTATTATATCCGCCATTTTTCGGATCATACAAATACATTTGACAGGCGGTGGCAGCTTTTCTTTCGCCTGCCAGCAAATACACTTTTCCATCGGCGCCAACTGTGAGTGCACGTAGTCGGCGCTGCATCCGGGGTTTACCCAAGTTGATGATCGTTGGTGTTGCGGGACAAAAGGAAAATAAATAACCATCGGAGGTACCGCCATAAATCATGCCCTGACTGTCCCTGGCAAAATATTCCACTACAGGATAATCGGTGCCGAATTGGATCGGGAATTGGATGCCGGGAATTTTCAGGCCGGTGGAAACGATCTTTGTAAGTTTGGGATCATAATAAACCAGAGTTCCATTAGTACCTGAGGTATAAACCCGGCCGGAATCGTCACAGATCAATGCCCGCGGCAGGCTGCGCCAATCCCGTTCCGGACCATGAAAAACAACTTTGGGATCGATTTCGCCCAGATCGTTGAATTTCTTATCCTTAATTAAAAAGATAAAGAAATGACCATCGGGATAGGTTAATCCGTAAATTTCTGTGCCGGCAGGATTAATCGTCAGAGCATAAATACCGTTACCCGGCACTGGAATTCCTAAATCCTCAGCATCACATTGCGCATCCACCAGTTTGACTTGGTGTTTACTTTTCGGATTGTAGCAATAAAGGTGTCCGCCCGGATAATTCCGGTAAACCTTTTTTATGTCATGCCAGAGCGATTCAGCAATATCCTCGCCTTTTTTGCCTGAAATTTTTACCTGTTCAAAAATATTTTTTCCGGTACCGATGTAGATCAGGCCGCTTTTATCCTCCACCAATGAATGGTGAATCCCTTTTTGCTGATTGAATTTTCCCAGATGTCGAACCTTGTTTGTTGAGGGATCAAAGACAAAAAGATACGACGATTCACCCGAAGTGCCTCCATAAATCAATCCACCAGCGGATGTTAAGAGCGACGTAATTGCGCTGCTATTAGCCGGAATTTCATTGACCTGGGGGTAACCAAGATGCCTCAAATCGAGCCGGTGCATGGATTTTATTTCGGGTTTGGCCCAATCCGATTGTGAATATACCGGCAAATTCATCTGGCTGAGAAAAAAGCAAGTAATTAAAAACGCCAATGAAAGTATTTTTTTTGAATCGTTAATCATTTTGCAATCATCATAATTTATTCGGAATCTATAGCCCTAAGGCTTGTAAATTAACAATTTTAGCGAAGAAGGATATTTCCCGGCAATCCGTCCGGTTGCCTTTTCAGGATCGTTTTCCTCGACTGCGCCGCAAAAATAGATCGTTCCATCCGGGCCGCATGTCGCGGCTTCGCATCCGAAAACATGGCGTCCGTCAGTGGTTCGCAAAATTCCCGGATCCTCCCGCCGATTGGTTTTTAAATTATAGGCGATCAATGAGGCGGAGGGCTTTTCGGCTTCCTTACCCAAAGTTTCAAAGACTGCCCCGTAATCAAAGTGGCGATTAGAAGGAATAAAATAAACTTTCCGATCTTTGCCGATTGTGAAAGCTAAAGTGGAATAGGGGATATCTTTTTTATCTGAATTTAGAAACTGGGGAGAACACATTTTGCCCAGAGCGGTTACTTTTCCCTGAGGACCGGCATGGGGATCAAATCGAAACAAAATCGAGCCGCTGCCGCAGGTTACACCGTAAATAACTTTTTCTACGGAATCCCACCGAACATAGCGCCATTCAGCAGTTCTGTCGAGCATCGGGTTTTTTAATTGGACGGGAAATACAGTGGGGTCATAAGGCATACGTAGCGATAAATCATTAACCGTTTCCAGGCGCGCATCATACTTCCAGATACTGGCAGTGGGAAAACTTCCATAAACATTACCATAATCATCACTTACAATGCTCCGACATACATCCCAATTGGCAACCCTTCCAAGATTCGTCGTAATTCGTTTGTCGATATCGAAACGATATAAATAGCCGGTAAATCCCAAACCGAAAATCACATTGTGCATCCGGTCAATAGTGGTGCAATAGAGACCGACGCCGTCATCGATTAAGCCGAGCATTTCCATTTTGTCGGTTTTGGGATTGTAACGTATCCATTGCGCGCCTCTCCAGCTTGTGAAATCGATGTTGCGCGGCCCGCTACCATCGCACATGGTGGTAAAATAAATATTACCTTCATTGTCTTCCAGCGGTGCATTATGAATCTTTCCCGACACCCGGATGCCTTTGCCTCTTTCATTCATAAATTCCGCCATGTCGGCCAGACAGCGCATGGAATCGGTTTGGGGGTTATATTGATAAAAATGGGCGCTTCCGCCTTCGGTGCACAAACCGATATAGACCTTACCGTCCTTTGCAGCGTACAGCCCGCCCCACATTACCGGGTCCCTGCCGGGAAAATCCTTTGCTTCCACGATGCAGATTTTCTCATCTGCCTGCACCCGGCTTGCTGTACCAAAGGCCAAAATTATTAAAAAAACGGGTGCCGTTAAAAAAACAATTCTGAAAAACGACAAGTGAGTTTTTTTCATATCGACATCAAATCATTATTAATTGAAAAGTTTCTCGGTGGCTTTCACTAATTGCTCTAACGTAAGATTTGCAACAGTTAGATTACTTTCTGCTTTGATATTTCTAAAAGTTGTACTTGTTTGCGGGTAGTTGTGTTTAAATTTTTCTGCACTTTCAACCTGGTGCATAGCATTTGTGGGATTCGAAAGGATTATTTGCCTGGGTGCTAAAGCGACTACAAGGTGCGGGACATCGTAATATTTTAAAATATTCGGCACAAAAACAAATGGAGACTGACAATAGCTATCTGTCTGAGTTAAGGAGAGCCACGAATTCAGAAATCCATTCAACACCACTGCACGAACCCAATATTCGAAAAGCCCTGCATGCAAAGCCAACAGGGCATCATCACCTTCTGCAAATATTATTATTTTTTCAGAGTCTACTTCGGGAAGGCTTTTTAAATATTTCAAGCCACGAATCACATCCGCTACCCGCAACCCAAATAAAGGTATTCCCAATTCATAAGATTCGGCGGTCAAATAGCCATCGCCATTCTTTTCCCAGAATAATTGAAATTTCTTTATATCCTGCATTGTCTTTTGACAGGGAAAAGGCGACACCTCTTCTTTGTAACCTCGCACATCCAGCGCCATTACCATGAAATTACGGCCTTGCAGTTTTCTCAGCGTTTCAATTCCGTTTACCTTACCGCGCTCATGAAGATACAGCACCGCGCCGAGCTTTTTCTCTGCTTTAATTGGTTTTAAAATCACTGCCGGCAACTGCAAGCTGTCTTCTGTTTGCAGTACCAATTTCTCTATTTTCATACCTCGCAATTTTTTCGAGCTGACAAGCTTTGCTTTTGGAACGGGAATATTCTCCGGTAATTGCAGCACCTTTTTCATACTGCAAATAATATCTTTTCGATAGGATTTCACCTCCGGCAGATTTAATAAAACCGGAATGGCCGGAGTGATTTGTCGGGCTTTTTGGGCATTGATCGAAAATTCGCTTTCGCTGTGTAACTCTTGATAAATTGTCGATCCGGTGATACTCAACTCTTGTTGTGAATGAAAACGCATTTCTTTTTCTGTGGGATTTACATCTTGCTTATTGAAAAGTTTATCCAACCAAAGGTACATAGCTTCGCGAAAATTTCGATTATAACCATGCCGTGCGCCGATTATTCTCAGATCAGCCACAGTGTTCAAATTTAATTTCTCATACAGATCTTTTATCCGGGCATAAGCTTCGGCCGCTTGCATGACCGAGCCCTTATCTCCCGAAGCATTTAGAATCAGAACGCCTTTTGGTTTATTTACCAAAAGTTGATCCAATCGCTCAATGCCGAAATGCAGAGAAAGGGGTAAATTCTGATCACCGTCAGGATTTGAAAGCCCGGGGCGAAAATCTATCCCGCGATAGAACATGGAGCATACGGGAATTAGCGCACTGATACGCGGATCAACGGCTCCGATAAACCGGGTCGCATTTCCGCCGCCGGAAGCGCCTGTAACAGCCAGCCGGCTGGAATCCACATCCCCCCGTTGAAGCAGATAGTCGATGGCACGGATTGCATCCCAGGTAAACCAGGCGGCCAGATTTTCACCGGTCAGCCGCAGCGGAAAGTTCAGATAGGCATGACAATTTGTATTCATTCCCAGAGTCGATTTTGATGCGGCAAAATCCCAGAAATTGCAGCGTTCACCCTGACCACTTGGGTCAAAAGTAATAACGACATAGCCGCGGCGCACCAACCCAATACAGCGGGCCTGTACATCC
Source organism: Calditrichota bacterium (assembly GCA_013152225.1). Classification (GTDB taxonomy): domain Bacteria; phylum Zhuqueibacterota; class Zhuqueibacteria; order Residuimicrobiales; family Krinioviventaceae; genus Hydrothermomicrobium. The sequence continues at coordinate 12,380 of JAADGR010000457.1, read as the reverse complement.
TTCTGAGCTTTGCCAATCAGCGCCGGTTCCCAATGTCCTATAAGCGATACGACTCCGGGATAAGGCGGGCTCCATTTATTGGCTGGTACGTAAACATTCGCAGGCACTAAAAATCCCGGACGGCTTTCATAAGTTATTTTCTCAATTCGGTATTCATCTTTTTCAATGACATCATGAATAGTGACGTTCAGCGGATTCTTTTTCGGAAATTCTCCAAAAGATTTTTTAAACTGCTCTTTGAGGCGCTGCCGGTAATTTTGGTAATCTTTTAAAGTGCTTATTCGGGAAAAAATATCATACCGTTTTCGATAATTTTCCGTTTCAATTTTGCCAAAATAGTCGGCCAACATTTGCGGCGGAGTTTTAACATTTTCCCCATCAACTAAAACGATCAAATCATTGATCTGTAAAATATCCTCGTGTTCAGCGCCTATTGCCGATGGAATGTGGCAAATAAAAACCAGGAATAGTAAACAAGATAGTGATTGTAAAAGTTTTGCGTTTTTAGATTTAATCGACATTTTGGGCTTTGAAATTTATTTTACGTCATAATAAAGACCTCAAAGGTTTTGAAGACCTTTGAGGTCTGGCCACAATTTTATTTAAGTAATAACATTTTTCGGGATTGCACATTCTTGCCGACATTCAATTTGTACAAATAAAGTCCCGAAGAAAGCTTTTGCCCATTCCAATCCGTCCCATCCCATTGAACACTATGATAGCCTGCACTCATCTCTTTATTAATTAATTCTTTCACCAATGCTCCGTTTATATTGTAAATACTCAGGCTTGCCCTTCCTTTATATTTTTCAGGAATCGAAAAATTAATCGTCGTCGTCGGATTAAAAGGATTGGGAAAATTCTGTTCCAGAACAAAGGATTGTGGCAATTTATTTTTTTGATCGGATTTATCATCTACGCTACTGGATGTGACATTAATAACCTGGAAATCATCGATCAAATAGGGCAAGTTTTTACTACCGGCTGCACTTCGGGTACCCACATAGCCTTGGGTCAAATTATTATCTTCCACACTTACTTGAGCATAACGGCCGGAAATTGGCTGGAATTGATCATCCAATTGCTGAACCGATCCGGTCAGAGTCTGACCGATAGCTCTTAATTGCACGGCATACCAATTGTCCGGTGTGATGTTCATTGTTGTTCCATCATCCCATTTATCCTTTTGAACAAGAAATGTCCGATTGCCGGCTTGCTCGTAAACAATTTCAAGCATATCCCGATTTGAGCCTGCCCAGAGGAAATAGGAATCCGAAGCGTCCTGAACCCGAAGCGCCAACGGGCCTTCCCAGCAATCACTGGGCCGATAAAGGGCTTTCAGTTCTACATCGTCGTAAACACAGGGGATGGTAAGGATCGACGACTTGAAACCTGATCCTCCTTTTGTCGGATCACCCATGAGTTCATAATGATCTTTTCCGCCGAAATCGCCAACCACCCAATTGGTCAATCCTTGCAAATTTATCTCCATTGAAAATGGAGCATAAGAACCATTTTCAAAATTAATAGTCCCAAAAAATTTGGTATCTGCTTTAAAATTTTGACCAGTATAATCAGCAAAAAGATTATTGATATTGATAATCGGTGGAGTAAAGAAATATCCGACACGTGTTGGCGTTATAGTAATGTTTGCACCTTCCCGTACTTTAGCGAATTCGAAATTTCCATTGGCATCCGTCGTGTCTGCTGCCGTAACATCACCAGTCAATGTTACCACAACATCCGCAAGACCTGCATTCTCACGTGTAATTGTGCCCGAAATCGGATAATAAGTGATTGGCTGCCCAATAAACTTGATTCCTGAAACATCGAATTCTGTGACTGTAACCTTGGCCTTCTGCGGATTAAACATATAAACGCCTTCTTCAGGTGTAATAGTATATGTACCGGCAATCACGTCAAAACCAAAATCCCCACTCTGATCGGTTGCTGAGGTCAGATAGGTTTCTTCGTCGGATAAATTAACCTTTATGTCGGACAGTGGATTTCCGCTCGAATCGGAAATGCTTCCGGAAATGTGGTAATAGACAGGGGTGAACATTTTGAAATTCAGGTCATTCACGTCAAAGTAGTTTCCGCAAATTTTTCTGCGCCGCGGTAAGCTAATCTGTCCGCTCAGTGAGGGGGTAATGATATAATCGCCGGCAGAAACATTAAAGGCATAACTGCCGTCCCCGGAGGTTGTTATGGTTAAACTTTCATCTCCGCTTAATGTTACGGTTACTCCTGATAGCGGATTACCATTTTCATCGCTAATTACGCCGCCAATACTTGATATCTGCGGCAAATCAGGATCTGTGGAAATCATATAAATTTTACCATCCACAATCCATTTGCCGCCGGCAGCCATATCATTAAAATGATATTCGACGTCGGGGATATCTCTTCCAAAAGCGAAAACGACTGCATGATTTCCATTGGAAGAGAATGATATTCTGTTAGCAGGATAATTATCCTTTACAGGAATATTATAATGTGGTTCTACCTGAACCGATTGATCGGCTCCAATCGCCCGGGCTTGCATGCCGCCATAAGAAAATTCTTTTCCGTTTGCCTGGATGTCGGCATCCTCCGGTGCATACATTACATACGTATTGGGCCGGTTAACATTATCATAGATCAGGACGATATCCGGTTGAAGCAGCATCACATGGCGGACAAATTTAATATCATTGCGATAAGCATTCGACACGTCTGCACAACCGTAAATTATGCCATTGTTTTGATAAAAGTATTTGAGCTCGCCCAAACGGTAAAAGTTCTGTAAATCAAACAACTCGGTTGAATCGCGGGGTTCGGGGTAACCATTATAAATTTGCGAACCACCTATTCCGGCAAACGATGAGAATGGCCCAACAGGTTCACTGCCGGGAATCCGTAAAGTATTGTGATACTGAGAATCCTTTCCATCCGGGCTGCCGGAAGTATACCCCGCATCGATAGCAATTTGGTTTTCTCCATAAGAAAGCGTAAACGAGCCATCATCCATGTGACCATGATGCCCGAAATAGTCTTTTGTAGCGAATGAAAAATAGACAGCGTCTTCACTCCAGCTTGAGCGTCCGGTAACCAGCCCCATGCCAAATTCGCTATCATTGACTCCTGTCGTATAAGCCAGAGGCATAGTCAGCCGGCCTGAGGCCGGCAGAGCCGGGTCGTAAAATAATAGCATTCGCCAGATTTCACCGGAAGTAATAGACATTGTTTCATTGTATAAATCTTCATAATAGATAGTCCAGTCCTGCAACATGGGATCATTCGTTAATTTTGCCGCATAAGCCAGGACATTCCAATTCCGATATTCAAACCTACCAAGCATACAATCATCCCAACCAGCGTTATAGTGTGCGCCATCATGCACCTGAACAACCCAATTACCGGTACCGCGAATCAATTCAATATTGGGGGTAATCAAATCAATACCCGCAGCTCGTTGCAGACATTCCATTGTCATCCAGGAATCGGTCATCACTGCTTCAGAATAAGGTCCGGCGCCTTCATACCAGCCGCCATTAGGTCCCATTAAATGCTGAGCAGCAATAATATCATGCAATTTACCCATGGCCCAATCGAATAAATCGTGATTCGGCATATATTCCCAGATGGTTAAACAGCCCATAATTATGCCGGAGGTTATCTGGGTTCCGCGATTGTTTAGAGCAGACAGATCCCAGTTTTGATAGATAGTATGTGCTTTTTCCATTTCAATTAATATACTGTTTGCACATTCTTCCCGATCAGCTTCAGACATATCATTGTAAGCCTGGTCATAAGCCATAGCAGTGGCTCGTAAAACACGCCCCCAATAGCTCCAGCGGGTTTCCGAACCATAGTTTTTAAAATCTTTTAGAGCTTTAACAATACGCGAAACATTCACATTATCGCCGGTAACAGTCGTATAAATACCGCCACAAGCGGCATCAAAATAGCCTTCTATACTGCTCACATAATCATTAGTTGCATTAACTTCCACCCGTTTCCATACCGGATGTGACTTGAATTGATCTATCAATGTTGACTGTTCTTCCTGGACTAATAACAGCCGCGGATGATCAGTTCTGACATTGATCTCCTGGCTCAAAGCGTTCATGCCATTCATAACCATAATAGCTGCAACGAGTAAGAAAAAATTCTTTCGCACGGCATTTCTCCTTTTAGGTTTTAGTTCATTCTAATATTTATTAATGCAACTTGAAAATTTGCAAATAGATAAAAAACTGCCTCTCAATTCAACAAAAGTGCCACAGCTTAAAACGTTTATCTCTTTGCTCTGTCTCTTTAGGCTTGAGAGGCCAAAAAAAGAAATCTATATTTTACGAAAGCAGTTTTTCGGTTACATTGCAGGCAGTTGCCTCATAAATTTAATGAATCCGGGAAAGATCACTTCAGGTTCTTCAATTTCCGGATGCCACATTTTTTCCCATTCCAGAGTCATATATCCGTCATAATTACCATCCTTCAAAACGGCATATATCTCTCTTAATGGCATATCACCATCACCAACAGGGCACAGGCGGTAACCTTCTTTAGCACTTTCATCGCTATAGGAATCTTTCCAATGTGTATAGCGTATCCATTTTCCGATTGTCTGCCAGGTCTCTGCAGGTTCTTCACCAATAAATCTGTACGGATGGTGAGTGTCCCATAAAAGGCCCACTGATTGTGAATCCACTTGCTGCATGAGCATTTTCAAAAGATAACTATCAAGCCAGTCATCATGCGTTTCTACCAGGAGAGTTACATTATAATCCTGTGCAATCGTGGCCAGTTTTTTCAACCTTTTCGCTGTCTTTTCTACTGCCTGCTCTGTGCGCGTTTTGTCAAAATATCCTCCAAATATTCTAATAAAAGGAGTATGAAATATTTCGCACAATCGGCCATAAGCCTTCACTTCAGCAGTGTTTTTATCCTCATCAAAATCAGAATCGGCTGAAATGCGAACCGAACTGGAGAAACACGGAACTTTAATATTTGCATCTCTGAAACGTTGGGAGCTTTCTCCGGCAAATGTCGAGAATTCATCGAGTTTGAAAATATCAAGTTCACCTCGATAACCTCGAAAATCTACGCCATCAAAACCATATTCCATTGCTCTGGAAATAATCGTACCCAAGTCCCAGTTGGGGCAGCCAAGTGTACTGAATGCTAATTTCATATTATCAAAAATAAAAATTTAACCCAAACCAATAATCTCTCGGCGGATACCACATGATGTATTGTCGTTGTGGCATGTATGAATCGTCAACTACATCGCCGAACTTTTTACCTTCTTTAAACAATTCTTCCATATATTTTATGTTGTATTCTTTCCAGTGAGAAACATCATCATAGGCAGAAGTATGAACATCTCTGCGCTTATAATCCGTATCCCCACCATATCCGGCAACTTCAAAAGGATTAGTAAAAGAATCCCGAACGTTAAAAAGATTAGTGATGGAGCAAAACAGTTCCATATTCACACCTGCAACAACGAACTTTTTCCCAACCTTAAGACTTGTTAGATTGAAATCCTTTTTCCTGTGATTCAACACATACCTTAACGATTCAATGTTTTCCGGGTTATAGGTATAGGGGGAACCCAAACGCCATTCATGAAAAACATTTAACTGCCAATCGCCCAGGAGTTTTGATCCCAGCATTTTTGGTCCCGGACCAAAATTCGTTGGGGTGTGCAAATTTATATTCGCTTTCAATCGCCAGTCGCCAGGATATTGAAAAGCAGCACCATAAGGATTGCTTACTACGCGCAAATAAGTAACATAAGAAGGATCTGCTAAATATTGTTGGGATTCCGGATTGTAAAAAGAACTCCAGCCCAAGTCTGAGCGCTTTTCAATATTATAATCTGAATTGATAAAGCCGGTGATAAATTTGCCGTAATTCTTACGAATGGCAACTTCAAATCCTTTAATGTCTCTGGAAATAGCATTATACGGATAATTATAGCCGGCGCCGGGCCTCGGACGGTAATATATCCAGGCAACATCATTGGTAATATCCTTGTAATACCCGGAAATATTAATCACATAATCACCGAACAATCGTTGTTCGTATCCAACCTCATACTGTATCGTTTTGGGGAATTTTAACCAGGGATTGCCCCAGGCACTCATTTGGCTCCAGTTATCTCTACCGCCTGAGAATGCATAAAGGGCACGATACGGAGCCCGCTGATAAAAATGGCCGTAATTAAAGTAAATTTTGCTTTCCGGCCCAATGGGGTGAGAAACTCCGAACCGCGGCGAAACGGAAAATTGGGCGGGCGGATGGCTATCTGCTTCTCTGCCATAATATGTGAGGGTATCCTGCAATCCCCAAATTGGTGCAAACAAATCAGGATCGGGGATGCTCCAGCCTCTGAACGGATCGGAACGGTCATACCATGTTGGCGTTGGTTTGTAATAATCAAAACGTACACCAACATTCATAATCATTCCGCTGTACTCAATTTTATCCTGAACATACAATGCACCATAAAGCTGATGGATTTTGTCATAAGGCTTGGTAAACATAAACTCCTTGCCCGGCCCCGGGGGATCAGCCCAATCGGATTCTAAATAAAACTCGGGATATTGGATACCGCCGTAAAAATCAAAACTTTCTATAGCCTTTACTTCGATACCCGACTTGAATTGATTGTGATCATTAACCTGACTGGTTACATCAGCGGTCAAACGATAATCTTTTTCCCAGGAATAATCGGCTTCACCAATGTGATGGTTCATCCATTTTCCAAGCATATCATAACGATCATCGGCCTGATCAAATCCGGCATTCCATTTTTTAGGTATCTCGGTCAATGTAACAGGCCCGATCGCGATTGCCGGTTCATAACTCCGGCGCCACGACCTGGGGTCTTTGTTGTATCTTACCTGACCGTATTGAAACTGAACCTGGTAGAATGTTCTTGGGCTTAACGTATGCATCAGTTTAATACTGCTCTGTGCCGTATAAGTCTTTCGGGGGGTCATTATGCCATCATAGGCAAAGATATAATAATTCTTTTTATAAGCTTCAAACATCGCAAGTGTACTATTGCCAAAATCATGTCCTGTTCCGCTCCATGTCCCTTCATAGCCCTGTGGATTGGCGGATCGTCTGTCCGAATAGTAACCATTTAAAAACAGCTTTATGTTGGGAGTGATATTTGAAACTATCTTTAACTGTGAAGTCTTGTCAATGTATGCCTGTTGGGCCGCAAAAAACGGATACATCGAATATTCCTGATGATAGGATAACACAAAGCCGGTATTCTTTAGAATGGGAATTTTATTACCCCATGGAATGATAGGCCCGGAAAACGTAAGATCAACATTCCAATCCGGATTGTAAGCATAATAATTCAGGGGATGATTTGCATCTTCTTTCTTTGTATTCAACTCGCCATTCTCATCGGTAAAATAAGCCGGTTTTTGGTCGATCAAAATGTTCCCGTCTTTGTCGGTAGATCGATGCTGCCAGGCCCATACTTCGTATGCCTGCCTCGGAGTCAATGTCTGCCCATGAAAAATATGCGTCGTAATCCACTCATTCCAGCCCTCAAAATCCGGTTCTCCATCTGCATTTCGATCCTGCGAGGGATTGCCTTCATTCCATAAGAATCGCCCGTATTCCCACCAGTTATCCTTCGAGTATACATAAGGGCCAAAATGCTTTCGTCCGTTATATTTTCCCATTAAAGGACTGTAACTTCCCTGGAAATTCAGGTTATATCTCTTACCAGGATTTTTTGTAACGACATTCACAATACCGGAACGCGCATTTCCATACTCTGCATTAAATCCACCTGCCAGTATCTGCACTTGCTGAATGGCTGTCGTGCTCAATCTGCTGACATTTCTTCCTGTGCGGTCATCTTTTAGTAACATGCCGTCCAGGTAATAGGATATCTCACGATACCCACCGCGGCGAATAACAATTCCCTGCCCCTCATCTTTAATCCCTGCCTGGCTCACCAACCCCTTATCCAATTGGTAGGCTGCAGGAATATTATCAATCGCCTTTTCATCCATAGTTGTCTGTGAAAAAGAAACATCCTTGCGGACAAGTTCCCGATTCGCAGTAACTGTAACAACCTTTCCTAATTCCAGGACTTGCGCTTGCATCATAAAGTCAACTTGACTCGTTCGATCAATTTTTACTTCCACATCTTTTTTTCTCATGTCCGCGTAGCCTATCATTTTGGCTCTCAGCGAATACGTGCCGGGTGGAATGTTCAGTATAAAATAACGACCGTTAATGTTTGTGGCAGCCCCTAAACTTGTACCCTCTATGACCACATTGACGCCTGGTAAAGGATCACCATTTTCTTTGTCTTTGACAATGCCTGCTATTTTACCGGTTGTTCCGGCCAAAACCTGCATAGCAGAACATATTAAAATGATCGAAATTGCTGCTACCAACCTTTTTATCATGGCCAATATTCCTCCATTTTGGCTTTTTTGACTATTCATCTAGAATTGAAAGTTAAAGGATGTAACATGGACATTATCCAAGGTGTAGCCTGTATTTTTAAACGCATAATCAAAGCGTACAGTATTGGAGTTCCAGGTCCAGTTAAAACCAAGCCCAAGAGTTAAGCCTTCCGAACTGTAATTATATTTATAGCCGGCACGAAGAAATAACATTTTCAAAAAAGCATATTCCGCACCAAAATTCATTTGCTCCGACCAATCGCGGGAATGAATTCGGTCAATACTTAAAATAAAATCATGCTCTTTATTACTGATATTCAAAAGGTTAAACATCTCGAAAGAAATTCCGAAACGGAATGATAGCGGCAAATCGTATTTCTCTCTTTCATACTTGACTTCCTGGCCAAAATTACGAAATGCCATTGAGAATGATAATCCTCTCCAGCCTGTGTCATAGATAGTGCCGAAATCAAATGCCACCACCGACTTTTTAGCGTCATTGCTTTGCTGCACCCATTCACCGCCAGATGTTCTGCTGGCTGTTCTTGTTTTTACGCCACCGGCTCCAAGAAGGTCTTGATGAGCGATCTTAATCTGACCTCCAATTGCAAATTTATCCGAAATTCTGCGGCCATAACCCAAACCAACAGCAAATTCCACCGGGTTCATTTTTCCCAGAATGTTATAACCATTCTTTTTCGTGGCATCAATTTCCGTAGCAATGATTGGATCGCCATAGTCGTAATAAAAGAAACTCATCCCGAAAACTCCCCAGTTTCCCATATCCATAGAAACGGCTCCTGCCATAATCCTGGTATCTAAAAGCCAATTCATGTGACTGAACATCAATTGCTTTTTACCCGCATACGCTAGTCCGGCAGGATTGTAGAATAAGGCGGATGGATCTCCTTTGAGAGAATTAACAGCGTCACCCATTGCCATGGTCCTTGCGCCCGCACCCATTTTTAAAAACGGCATCGATGACTGGCCCACGCGCTTAAAACCAAACAGGCTTTCCATTAGCCCCCGGGAATAATCACTAACTTGTGCATAAGCTAAAGCTTGCCAAAAAACTATAATAATAAAAACGGCCTTTATTGTTTTCATACTTTTCACCGTTTTGCCCTTTCATTTTGCAAAAGTTTTTACCTACCTGATAATAATAAATTTTCCTTTTCCAATTTTTCCTCTTACTGAAAGCGGCGCTTTCGCTTCAACGGTATAAAAATAAATTCCGGATGCCGTATATTGATGATTATCTGTTATCGACGGGTTCCACATCTCATCGGCGCTTCCGCTTGTATGTTCGATTGTTTTTATGAGGTCTCCCGAGGAATTATATATTCTGATCGTACAAATCTCCGGAAGATTTACAAATAAAATCTGATTTTGCTCCCGGTAGCCACCGGAAAAATTAAAACCGCTTGTTCCTGCCGGTTGACTTGCATCATATTGTCCTCCGTTAACGTTAAACGGATTCGGCACAACAAGTATACTATCCAATGTGGCAATGCCACGACGGAAAGGAATGACGGGATTACCAACCCTGTTAAAAGCCCGAGAACTTTCTAATCCATCCGCATCAACAGCCGTCACATAATAGTAATAGCTTACTCCTCGCGCCACATTCTCGTGTGTATATTCAAGATCGCTTCCCTCATACAAAAGCGAATAGACTTGATGATTATAGATACCACCTTCCACACCATAGATTCGATAGTTTACTGCATTTTCTACAGCATCCCATTTTATAAAATTCTTTTGCGGACCGGAAGTGATATACACATCTGGAGACTGCGGTGGCTTGGGCACATTAAAATTATTTTCATAAGCTTCTTTAGCGCTGCTGATGACTTTGAATAAGTTTTCTTTTCCTTTTTCATAAATCTCCTGTCGGGCAGCATCTGCATCATAGCCTTCATTCTTAACCTTCCAGCCTAACTCTATTGCCCGCGCTTCATGGATAGATGAAACACCCACTGCAAAAATGATGTGGAGTGTATCTTCCCAGCCGATGGTATAAGGACCGAATCCGGACATACCTGCACGCCGTGCTCCTGTTTCTACTAGAGACGAAGTGGGATTGGGCTGATGATAGCCTCCCGAAGGATTTATATCCATTCCTGTCATAAAATTATAAGCCCCTTTGATAGCATTCTTGCCGGATTGAACCGGGTCCAGCCAATCGTCAAACTTTTGCCATCGTGTGGTTATTGGCTGTTCGGGGTTATCGGTCAGATCGGTTGTAGAGTTATCCACATGCAATATTCCAATTCCACAAAAAAACGGACTACAGAATTCACCAGTCGGGAGATCATGATCTCCATTAGGGCCGCCTCGCGGATCAAATTGATCATTGCCGGTAATTTCCTGAGAATCCCCGTCATAGAAATACATAACCCGCAAAGAATCACCCGGCTGGTCTCCATAATACTCTACTATTTGATCATCACGGCCATTTCCGGCTGCATAATCATCCATCGCCGGATCAAACTCGATCCCTATTCCAAACCAAAAATCATTCAGAACCTGGTTTTTTTTCCAATAACTCGATTTTTTATCGCCATTTGTTAATCCGTTATTTATAATTTTCATATCGCACAATACAAAATCCGTATAGTCCTGATTCACATATTGATACCATTTTTGCTGTACAGTTATACCAATAGATTCTGTCCAGTTTAATTCCAGGTATTCGGCCGGATTTTGGGTTGCGTCTACTTTATCAACCTTGTCGGTGCTTTTCCATTCACCATCTTTAATAGCTGTTCCATCGATAGAGACAATAGGTGGGTAGTAATTAAGCGTCCTCAGGGGTTTCATCAGCGGGACATTGTATCTACCTACAGGCGGATACTTGCATCCGTTCGCCACAACAAAATAATCATAATTGGCATTCGCTTTAAAAACATTACCAGGGTAAACCCATCGCCGGGGTGCCTTCCAATCCTTTACTCCAAACCAATAGGAAATCATGCTGCCATGAGTCGGATGCCGTACAGAACCCAATTTTGATACACCATGGTAACCTATGTCTTGCGTTGCTCCCGGGGGGGTCCAGGCTTCCCAAAGCGATTGTTCGTCAACATTCCACGTTAAATGCCATCCGCGTCCATTGCCATCAAACGTACCCCACGGACTAAATGAGGTTATTATTCTGCCTGAATTCATAGGCCTTATGTCTTGCAGGGACTGTGAATTTAATTGCAAAGGAAGAAATAACGTAGATAGCAATAGAATAAAGGCCGGCTTGCTCATCATCTGCCTCCGATAAAATAATTTTCAACATAAAAACTACGTTTACGTCATCCTGCATGCTGCTGAATGACTTTCCGCAATTAGTCAATGATAATCAAATACTTACTATATGTGGGGACCCGATGGGTCCCCACTTGAAACTCGTATATTTCTGGTCCGGTTTCTATTTGATGAGTAACATCCTTTTGCTGGCAGAAAAATCAGAGGCTTTGATTTGATAAATATAAAGCCCGGAACATACCTGATTTCCAAAAAGATCCCTTCCGTCCCATACGACTGAATAGGTACCTGAAGTGTGCATTTCATTGTTTACCAAAGCTCGGACTAGTTGTCCCTGCAGATTATAAACATTTATCGTTACATCCGATGCTTTTGAAATTTCGTATTCAATTGTTGTGGTCGGATTGAATGGATTAGGATAATTTTGATGCAAGGAGTAGTCATTTGGAAAAAGACCGGCGATCTGTTTGCGCTCAACATCGGTTCCAATATCAAAACTCGGTACGACAGGAGCCAAAACGAAATTGTCTGTATTCAAAGCGCGTGGAGTTACCGCAGAGCGTGCAACCTCCATATTCGTTGTTCCGCCATCCATGTCCTTATTGCAACCCAAAACGACCCAGCCAAGCTGTGCTTGTGCTTCAGGAACTAACTCCTGGGAAGCGCTTCCTACTTCGTAACCATTGA
>JAADGR010000088.1 GCA_013152225.1 Calditrichota bacterium | reverse complement strand
TCTGTATGTCGCTACAAAAATGTTACTCGACGAACATTTTTCAGATGCTCAAATAACATATCTCGCATTTTATAAAACATTTGCCGATGATTTGCAAATAGCGGGAAAATATCCTCGTCTGCACCTGGTAAGATATAAAACAAAACCCTGGTTACTGCCAATGGCCTGGATGAAAAAAAACTTTGGTTTTATGGTGGGGCCGGACGACCAGAAACAAATCATCAATGCTATAAGAAATTCGGACATGTTAATCGATATCTGGGGCATTTCTTTCGCCGACTCGTTGGGAGCAAACACTTTCCTCAAGCGATTCACGGACGGCATCCATTTCTACATTGCCGAATTATTTAAAAAGCCTGTAGTAAAATATACGGCAGCCATGGGCCCGTTTCAGCAAAAATGGAATCGATACTTTGGGCGATACTATTTGAATAAATGTGTTGATGTCATTCTTGCCCGTGATGAAATCACCCAAAAAGCGGTTAAGGAGCTTGGGGTAAAAACTCTTGTTCTACAGTCCCCGGATACGGCTTTTCTTCTTCCTATAAAAGAAAGTGATCTTTCAGAGCGCTATCGAAATATACGCCGGTCAAAGCCCCTGGTGTGTTTATCGGTCAGCTACCAGGCCAAAAATCGGGCGCAAAGTGAAGATCATTATTTCAATACTATGGCGCAGTTTGTCCGGCAACTCGTTCACATTTATAACGCCCATGTTGTCATTCTTCCCAACGAAGTATCATCCGGCGTTCTTGATGATACGAGAATTGCCGAGAAAATAGCAGAACGAGCCGATGATGTTCATTGCAGTGTTGCGCACATTGGGAGTTACACGGCCCAGGAGATTAAGGGAATTATCAATGTATGTGATGCTGTTGTCGCTGCGCGCTATCATACGATTGTTGCCGCTCTTTCTCTCGGTATTCCGACTCTGGCCATTGGCTGGCACCATAAATACGCAGCGCTGCTTTCTCTTTTTGAACAGCACGAACAACTCTGCAATATTGAAAATTTGAGCATTGAGGATTTACAACAAAAATTCGAAAAGCTATGGCGCGACAGGCAACGAACAAGAGAAACAATCGAAAAGAATCTCGTTGATGTAAAAAATGAAATTCACAAAGCGGCTGACCGGGTTTTGGGTTTTATTCAGGAAAAATTGGATAACAAAAGATAATTATTCAAGTGCGTCAAACAAATTCGCCAGTTCTTTCGTTTGGTAACGCCTCTCAAATTTATCCCCATGCTCCTTTTGCCCGCCCTGTTTTAATGTCCCTGTTGAGGAATTATCCCCCAAAGCCAGGATTGCATTTTTGATTTCCGTAACATCTTTCGGAGAAATAACCCGGCCCAGGTTATGCGAGCGAATCAATTCCGCCGCATCGCCTTCGGGTGCCAGCGCAAAAATGGGCTTGCCTGCGCCGATATATTCAAAAAGTTTGCCGGTGAGAATGCCGCGGTTTGCAGGGGCGTCATCTATGACAAGCAGAGAAATGTCGCCTGAAAGCAAATAGTCCAGACTTTCCGCGTGGGTAACATAGGGTATAATTTCAAAGACAAAATGGATGGGCGAACTTTTCAGTCTTTTTACAATGGGGTCGCCGACACGACCCACAAAACGGATCAGCAGTTTTTGCAAAAGGTACGGATTTTCGACATGGATCGACTCCAGAGCGCGAACCAGGTATTCCGGGTTGCGGTTGCCGTATAATGAGCCGGTGTAAGTTATTGTTAACCTTTCGTCGCGGTGCGTTGCTTTCACATTTGCAAAATCATCGACATCGTAACCGTTCGCGAGGAGTTGCCAGCGATCATCGCGCAAATTTTTATGGCGACTCTGCAGGTCTTCCTCAACACCGCGAGAGACGGTCAGGATTTTATCGGCATTTTGCAGCACGGATTTTTCCATCCGCATTTCAACGGCCCGGGAAATTTTCGGACGCCATTGCGGCGTCGAAAGCCAGCCGATCCAGGAATCACGAAAATCCGCAACCCAGGGGATGCCCGAATAGCGGTGCAGTTTTAATCCGATGAGATGCGTTGTGTAGGGCGGCGCAGAAGAATAAATAATATCGATTTTTTCTCTTTTGATAATCTTCTTCCCCAATGCCGTGGCAAAAGGATACCAGCCAATTCGTGCGTCGGGCACAAAAAAAACAGACCTTACCCACTCGGAAACACGCTCGCTGAATTTCTGTTTCTGTGATCCTTCCAAAGTAAGAGTCGCAATATCTGTGGACTCGCCCGAGGCCTTGCCCGTCATTCTGCGGTAAATTTTGTATGGTTCGATAATCTTTGAGCGATAGACCTTTACTCCTTCCGGAATTTCCGCAAGCAGCGTTTCATCATAAGCCGGATAATCGGCATTGCGGGCCGTTAAAACGACCGGCTCCCAGCCAAACTCGCGCAGGTATTTTACAAATTTCAGCGTCCGCTGAACTCCGGAGCCGCCGGAAGGCGGGAAATAGTATGCAATGATAAGGACTTTTTTCACCGAAATAATATTCCTTTTAGTGCAGCGATAAATACAACAACGACGTAAAACCTTGGAGTGCAGTCCCTTCATGGACTGCAATGTTTAAAGACGCTGATAAGTGAAAAACACCCGGAGTTTGATGGATCACATAAAACTTTCAACCGCTTCCGCCATACGATCCCAGGAAAAATTTTTTTTCACGGATTTAACCGCGGCAGAAAATGTCTCTTCACGGTTCTCTTTGAAAAAGCGGACAATCGCATTAGCAAAAGCCCGGGCATCATTTGCCGGGACAACAAATCCTGTTTCTCCATCCTGTACAACCTCCGGCAAACCGCCGACGTCCGTGGCGATAACCGGTTTGTCGTAATGATAACAAATTTGTACAATGCCGCTTTGCGTTGCAGAAAGGTAGGGCAGGGCAACGACATCGGCAGCGGAGAAATAGAGTCCCACATCTTTGTTGGCTACATATTTGTTGTAAAAAACAACATTCTTCGCCAATCCGTAATCGTGCACCTCCTTTAAATAAGCATCTTCCTGCTCGTAAAATTCGCCGGCGACCAGTAACTTTACGGGGATGTCTTTTCCAACAATTTTCAGCGCTTCCAGCAAAATGTGTAGACCCTTGTAACGACGGATGTAACCGAAAAATAAAATAACAGGCCCGGACTCCAGTCCGAGCATTTTCCTTGCTTTTCCTTTGGAAATTTTATTTTCAAATATTTCATAAACCGGATGGTGCACCATACGAAAATCTGCATGAGGGAAAAATTGTAAAAGATCATGCTGGACGGCTTTGGACATGATGATAAAATGGTCGGCTTTGGACAGCGCATAGTGTGTCAGCATTTTATCGCCGGGACGCGGCTCATGGGGAATGATGTTGTGGCAAATAAACAGAACTTTAGTCTTGCGTCCTTTTTTTACCCGCCCGGCAATGGCGCCGAAAGCAGGAGCAAAAAACGGCATCCAATGTTGAAAAATGAGCAGATCGGGATTGATTTGACGAATTTCGTGAGCGGCTTTAAACCAGGTTCCCGGCCCGATGGAATCGATGACGGCATGGCTTTTTGTTGGAATCGCTTGCTCTCCGTTTTCAAATTGCGTTTTGCCCGGGAAAAAAAGTGACGGGTATTGGCGTTTGAAAGAGATAATGTGTACATCATGGCCGCGCTCTTGCAGCTTGTTAAATAATAAAGCGGTAAAATGGGCAATGCCGCCCCGATGTGGGTATGCCGGACTGACAATAACGACTTTCATAAGTTAGTTTCCGGCTTTATCATTCCAGCCAATACTTTTTTTAATGAGATAGGCATCGGTATCCGGGCGATAGGCAGTAATCATTTCTCCCAAAAGACCGATGGAAAAGAACTGAACGCCGACGATAATGAGCAGCACTCCGAGAAAAAGCATAGGCCGGCTGCTGAGGTATTTGTTCAGCACGATCCGTTCGTATGTCAGCCAGACAGAAACCAAAAGCCCGGCAGTAAAAAATATAAAGCCTAAAAAGCCAAAAAGATGCAGAGGCCTTTTTTTGTAGCGCGTAAGAAAAGTAATCGTCATCAAGTCGAATGCACCGCGGGCAAATCGCGCCCCGCCGAATTTGGAGCTGCCGTATTTTCGCGCATGATGTTTTACAGGAATTTCCGTTACCCGAAAACCGTTGCGGTGGGCGATGACCGGAAGATAGCGATGCAGTTCGCCGTAAACTTTCATACTTTTTACGACATCAATTTTGTAAGCCTTTAGTCCGCAGTTGAAATCGTGAAGCCGGATGCCGCTGAAAATAGAAGTGAAATAATTGTATACTTTGGAAGCCAGGCGTTTGCTCAGCGGATCGTGGCGAACTTTTTTCCAACCCGAGACGAGGTCATAACCCTCTTGTAATTTGTTGAGCAAATTGGGGATTTCCTCGGGGTCGTCCTGCAAATCCGCATCCATTGTGATGATAAAATTGCCTGAAGCGGCCTCGAACCCTGCGGCCAGCCCTGCAGATTTACCGTAATTTTTGCGAAACTGGATGAGCCTGACATGTTCATCTTGTTTGTGAATATCTTCAATAATCCCGGCGGATTTGTCGGTGGAACCGTCATCGATAAAAATAATCTCATAGCTTTTTCCCAGCCGAACCATCACAGTTTTAATCTGATGATACAGTTCGGCAAGAGATTCTTCCTCATTATACAATGGGATGACAAGTGAAATTTCAATGTTTTGCATTTGCCGTTGTTTCTCTTTCACAGGGTGACCTTGAGTACCTTTTGAGGTACTTTAAAATTAAAATCTTTTTTAGAGATTTTTTTATTGACCACAAGATTTTCGTAAAATAATGTCAGAGATTGCTTCTCCACAGGCCGTTGCAGTCGAATGGTACGCGGGACAAAAACACCGCCATTCATGCGGACGAAACGATCGAATTCTTCAAGCAAAACCGTTTGATTGCTCCTGTTGCGGA
>JAADGR010000099.1 GCA_013152225.1 Calditrichota bacterium | reverse complement strand
GCTAAAACAACACCCAGGAAAAGCGCCTTGAAAGTGAGTTCCTTCATCGTTATTTCCGCTTTGACGTAAGGAGTGAATTTGCCGAGACCCGAACTGCTCTTATCTTTTTGCATGAAATATTCCTCCTGCCCTGCGATTTTATTGAAATGTTAGTTTATGAATTAAGTAAAGTGATTTTTGCGGAAAGAAAAAATTGAAAGTAATCGGGGGTGGATTAAGCATCAAGTTGAATCCTTTTATAATGGTTAACCGTCAACTTATAAAAAAAAGGAAAAAATATCAAGGGAAATTTACAATAAATAATAACATCAGCTTTTTATTTGATTTTTGACTATATTTTCTTTATATTGAAAAAATCGAGAAAATTTATGGCGTTTCTAAATGACATTAGCCTTGGTCAGTTTTATCCAGTCGATTCTTTTGTGCATCGTTTAGATCCGAGGACCAAGTTGATCGCAATTATGTTAATAATGACGGGCCTGTTGGTCTCGTTCAAAACGACCGTGCTGTCAGGTTTCCTGGTATTTTCTGTTTTCGTGGTATTGCTGTCACGAATTCCTATGAAATTTGTTTTTCGTAATCTTCGCCCATTTTTATGGCTGTTTTTAATTACAATAGGCGTACACCTTTTTTGGACATCCGGACAGGTGCTGGCAACTTTGCCGATTGTCAATGCTTCAATTACCCGGGAAGGTTTGTTGATGGGCTTTATTTACTCTTTGCGTCTGGCCTTGCTGGTTATTTTTGCAGCACTTTTGACTTTATCAACATCCCCAATTGAACTGACGGATGCCCTGGAAAAAATGCTGGCTCCGTTGAAGCGCTTCCGTGTCCCCACACACGAAATAGTTATGATGTTGACGCTGTCGTTGAGATTTATTCCAACGCTCCTGGAAGAAGCTGAGCGTCTCAAGAACGCACAAATCTCGCGTGGTGCAACCTTCGATGGCAGCGTTATGAGACGAATGCGCAGCATCATACCATTGGTCTTACCTTTGTTTGTATCCGCATTCAGAAGAGCCGATGAATTGGCGCTGGCAATGGATTCCCGTTGTTACGCCGGCGGTGAGGGGAGAACAAGTTTTAAAAGATTAAAATTCACTGTGCCGGATTATTTTGTTCTGGTGCTTTCAACCGGATTGTGCACAGCCACGATTTTAATATAGTATCAGAATTGACGACCGCTTATGCGTAATATAAAACTCGTGGTCGAATATGACGGAAGTGACTTTTCGGGCTGGCAGTATCAGCCAAATGCTGTAACTGTACAAGGCGAGTTGGAACGTTCTTTGTCAAACTTGACCCAAAATAAGGTGAAATTAACCGCAGCGGGACGGACGGACGCAGGTGTACATGCGCTTGGCCAGGTGGCAAATTTTCATACGAACAGCCAATTGCCGGCGGAAACGATAAAACGCGGCGGGAATGCGATGCTTGCTAAAAGTATTCGCATAGTCTCTGCAGACGAGGTGAGTGAATCCTTCAGTGCGCGTTTCAGCGCCAGGGCCAGGAAATATCGTTATGTTATTTCCAAAAGGCCCAGGGCCATAGGTAGAATGTATTCGTGGTTTTGTCCTTACAAGTTGAATGTTGACCCAATGCAGCACGCGTGCAATTTTATTCTGGGCGAAAACGATTTTGAGGCCTTTTGTCATGCCGGTGCGCAACTCGAACATTATCGCTGCAATGTATCATCTGCGCTATGGTTTGAAAAAAATGATGATCTGATCTTTGAAGTGACTGCAAATCGGTTTGTGCATAATATGGTGCGTATTTTGGCAGGCACGTTTGTTGAGATCGGCAGGGGAAAGCGAGCCCCTGAGGATATGCGAGTGATTTTAGAATCCAAAGACAGAAAACAGGCGGGAGCAACTGTTCCGGCCCATGGCTTGTTTCTTGTTTCTGTCGGGTATTCTGATATATGATTATGCAAATATTTTTTCGGCCAGATCCAGATAAATGAGTTGCCCGTAAAAAGTTCCAAAATGTCATTGCGAGCGAAGCGAAGCAATCTGGATGTCGGCTAAAGTGCAGTTTTTTAGAGATCGCTTCGTCGCTCCGCTCCTCGCGATGACATGCTTTTCGATTTTTTACGAATTACTCAAATAAAACGGAGAATAAATGAAAATTTTTATCGACACCGCGAATATCGAAGAAATTAAAAAAGCAAATGAACTGGGTGTCGCTGATGGCGTTACGACAAACCCAACTCTGCTGGCCAAAGAAAATGGCTCGGCAGAAGAAATATACAAAGCAATATGTGAAATTGTGGACGGGCCTGTTTGCGCCGAAGCTGTCAGCCTGGATGCTGAGGCCATCATTAAGGAAGGCCGCGAATTAGCCAAAATCCACGAAAATATTGTTGTAAAAATTCCTGCCATAAAGGACGGCCTGAAGGCAGTTAAAGTTCTGGAAAACGAAGGCATCAGAACGAATGTCACCCTGATGTTCAGTCCCATGCAAGCCCTGCTGGCGGCGAAAGCGGGCGCTGCTTTCGTTTGTCCTTTTGTGGGCCGGCTGGATGACGCAGGCCATGTCGGTATGGATTTGATCGAACAGATCCTTCAAATTTATGATAATTATGATTACGAAACGGAAGTCATGGTTGCAAGTATCAGAAATCCCCTTCATGTGAGGGATGCTGCTCTGATCGGTGCGCATATTGCAACTATTCCACTCAAAGTTGTGGAGCAAATGATTAAACATCCGTTAACAGAAATCGGTGTAGCACAGTTTTTAAAAGACTGGGAGAAAGTGAAAGGGCGTTAGAAACTAAAAATGAGGACGAATTCTCTTAAGTTGCAGTGGATTGGGGGGATGAACCGGGGGAAAATAAGTTCTTTCGCAATCTTTATTTTATTAACTGGTTTCATCTTGCCGATGCACTTTTCCTTTGCCGCCCAATCAAAAGATGTTGGGGTAAAGGACAAGTGGCATAAAAATCTTATTGATGGCAGGCCAATAGCACTCACGATGAATCCGGTTTCCAAAACGCGTTATGCTCGTGGTGTGCAGCGGGAAATAAACGAGTCCCGGGAAAATGCGATTACAAGAGCAGTCAAAAAAGTGAGTCCGGCCGTTGTTGGTATCAACGTAACGCAGGGCTATTTTACCCGTCAAAGCCCATTTTCAGATGACCCGTTCTTTCGTCATTTTTGGCGTGACAGTCCTTCTCTGAAAAAAGTGAAAAGCCTTGGTTCCGGTTTTCTTTTTTCAAAAAGAGGCTATATTCTGACGAACCAGCATGTGGTGCAGGATGCAATCGAAATTATTGTGACTGTTGAAGGAGGTCGTCAGTACGTGGCCAAAAAAATCGGTGAAGATTATACAACGGATATTGCTGTTCTGAAAATTGAGGGGAATAATTTCCCGCACGCGGAACTTGGAAATTCTGATGATGTGATTATCGGAGAATGGGCTATTGCCCTTGGTAATCCTTTCGGACTTTTTGATATTTCTTCCAAAGCCACCGTGACTGTCGGTGTAATTAGTGGAACGGACCAGGATTTCGGTAAGCAGAATAATAACCGTATCTACGAAGATATGATCCAGACGGATGCGGCCATTAACAGCGGTAACAGTGGCGGCCCCCTGGTTAATTGTAACGGAAAAGTGATCGGTATTAACGCGTGGATTATTTCCGGCAGTGAAACCATGTCCGCCAATATCGGCCTGGGTTTTGCGATTCCGATTAACAGGATTAAAAGAATTCTGGACGACCTGCTTAACTACGGACACGTTGACAGAAGTTTTTGGACAGGTATCCATTATGATCGAGTCACCACTGCTATTGCCCGGTACTTGGGGTTGCGAAGCGTTCATGGTGTCATTGTTTCCGATATTGATAAAGGCAGTCCTGCTGCAAAAGCAGGTTTGAAAATTAGTGATGTTATTATTGCAATTGACGAAAACAGGGTCAATCAATTTCAGGATGTAGAGAGTATTATTAATTCACTGGATTTTAAACCGGGCGATGTGATGAACTTGCGCGTTTTTCGGGATCGTGGCATTTATACCATAAGAATAATCCTGGAAGTGCATCCAAGCACACAATTGAAAGTGTTTAAATGATTTCTAGATATACACGTCCGGAAATGGCTGCCATTTGGACGGACGAAAATAAATACCGCACCTGGTTAAAAGTTGAAATCGCTGTTTGTGAAGCCCAGGCGGAATTAGGCTACGTGCCGCAGGAAGCTGTCGGGAACATCAAAAATACGGCGGATTTTTCCGCGGAAAGAATTGCGGAAATTGAAGAACAAGTCAAGCACGACGTTATCGCTTTTTTAACGAACGTGGCAGAGCATGTCGGGCCGGACTCGCGTTTTATTCACCTGGGAATGACATCATCCGATTTGCTCGATACCGCGCTGGCGCTGCAAATGCGGGAGGCGGGAAACATCATTGTTCGGGATTTGGAAAAAATGCGCCAGGTACTCAAAGATGCGGCTATCAAATACAAGGACACGGTGTGCGTTGGCCGAAGTCACGGCATTCATGCAGAGCCAACATCTTTTGGGCTGAAATTCGCTCTATGGTATGATGAGATGGGTCGCAATCTTGTGCGGATGAAAACGGCGATTAACTCCATTTCTGTGGGCATGATATCCGGAGCCGTGGGTACCTACGCATTTGTCGATCCTAAAGTGGAGGAGTTGGTCTGTAAAAGCCTGAGTTTAAGACCGGCATCAATTTCCACTCAGGTCATACAACGTGATGTCCATGCCGAATACCTCACAGCACTAGCCCTCATTGGTTGTACTCTTGAAAAAATTGCAGTGGAAATTCGCCATTTACAGAGGACAGAAGTCCTTGAAGCGGAGGAACCCTTTAGTGAAGGCCAAAAAGGCTCTTCGGCAATGCCGCATAAACGAAATCCAATCGGATCAGAAAATATTTCCGGTCTGGCGCGCCTGTTGCGAACGAATTCGCTGGCGGCCATGGAAAACGTGGCTTTGTGGCATGAACGTGACATCAGTCATTCCAGCGTGGAACGGATTATCCTTCCGGATAGTACAATACTCGAAGACTATATGCTCAATCGGCTTGCAAAAATTTTGGAAAACCTTGTCGTTTACCCCGAAAATATGCTGCGAAACTTGAACCTGACAAAAGGACTTGTTTATTCGCAACCATTGCTATTAGCGCTCATCAATAAAGGGGTAACGCGGGAAGTTGCATACAAATGGGTTCAATCTGGTGCAATGAAATGCTGGAAAGAAAAAAGAGATTTTAAAGATATTGTTTTATCTGATACCCGCATTATGAAAGTACTTGAGCAGGATGAGGTTGAAAACTGTTTTGATGAAACGCGGGGCCTGGCCCATGTCGGTTTTATTTATAAAAAGTTAGGAATTCTATGATTTTAATTATCTCTTGTCTCAATGAAATGTAAGGAGATAAACTTTGGCCAAAAAAAAGATTTACGAGGGAAAAACCAAAAAGCTCTATGAAACAGATAATGAAAATGAACTTGTAATTGAATTTAAAAATGATGTTCCGTGTTTAGATGAAGAAAGCAGAATAACAATTAGAAATAAAGGTGCAATAAATAATTCCATTTCTTGCCACCTTTTTCGATATTTGTCAAGTTACCACATAACGACACATTTTATCAGGCAAATTTCAAATAAGGAAATGCTTGTTAAAAAATTGGAAATGATTCCATTGCAGGTTATTACAAGAAATATTGCTTCGGGAAATCTGGTAAAACGATATGGCCTCGAGGAAGGAAAAGAACTGGAATGCCCCGTGATCGAGTTTTATTTAAAAAGCGTTCAAGTCGAAGATCCCTTAATTAATAAAGACCATATTGTTGCCTTTGGACACGCTTCTTCAGATGAGTTAAAAGAAATTCACCGTACTTCTTCCAAAGTCAATGTTATACTTGAGGATTTTTTCCGTCGACGTAAATTGCGAGTGATAGACTTTAAGCTGGAGTTTGGCCGGCTGGGAGACAGGATTGTAGTGGGTGACGAACTAGGCTTTGATAATTTTACATTTTTGGATTTGGAGACAAATAAAAAATTAAGTGTGGAATCCCTCAGCGGGGAAAAAGAAGAAATGTGTAAAATTTATCAAAAAATTAATGAGCTTGTTATGCAATAATTTTCCGGAATTTTAAAAATGAGAAAAGAAGGATTTGGCATCGTAGGTGTTTTAGCGTTTTTTGCGGCACTGTTTGGCTATCTTTATTTTCAAGATGATAATATTTTAATGGCTGTTTTTGCCGGCATGACTTTGTTTTTGGCTGTGTTTTCGATTTATTTTTTTCGCGACCCTCTGCGCAAGCCGCCGTCTGATACAGGCGTGATTGTTTCTCCTGCCGATGGTCGGGTTGTAGAGGTTGCCGAGATTGAAGAACCCATTTTTATGGGAGAAAAAACCACGCGGGTTGCTATATTTTTGTCGTTATTCAACGTGCATGTGAATTATGTACCCTTTGCGGGTGTTGTGGATTATATCAAATATAGCAGAGGAAAATATCTTCGTGCTGACAGACCGGAAGCTTCGGAAGAAAATGTGCATACATTTATCGGTCTGAAAACGGAGCATGGAAAATTGGCGTTTAAACAATCTGTCGGCATAATTGCCAGGAGAATTATATGCTATCTTCGCCTCGGTGATGAAGTAACGACAGGACAAAAGTTTGGTTTGATGAAATTTGGATCCAGGATGGAAGTTTATGTCCCTTCCTGGGCAACCGTGAACGTTAAAAAAGGAGATCGATTGCGCGCAGCAGAGAGCGTGATCGCAACAATTAATGAAAAATAGAAAATACTTTAATATCCCGACGGTCTTTACTGCATTTAATCTCTTTTGTGGATTTTCTGCGATTGTATTGACCGCAGCCGGTAAATATGTCGATGCGGTCTGGCTCATCATTCTCGCAGCCGTGTTCGATGCATTTGATGGCAAGATCGCGCGGGCATCCGGTAACAGCAGTGATTTCGGTTTGCAGATGGATTCTTTAAGTGATGTCGTTTCGTCGGGTCTCGCCCCTTCGCTTTTGGTTTACCAAGTTCATCTGAGAGCGCTAGGCCCTGTTGGGCTTGTTTTGGCATTTCTGCCTTTATTGTTTGCTGCGTTTCGCTTGGCGCGGTTTAATGTGCTGACGCTGCAGGATGGTAAATCGGACGATTACTTGGGCCTGCCTGCGCCGATGGGCGCAATTACATTGAGCAGTATCGTTCTCATGTATCTGGAAACGCATTGGCATTTTCTATTGCCTTTTTTAGTGGCAATGGTGCCGCTGGTGGGATGGCTTATGGCGAGCACTCTTCGTTATGACGGATTTCCCCGTTTCAGCATTAAAGAAAAAGGGAAAAATCGCTTCAAGCTGGTAGTAATGCTGGCAGTACTTGTTTTATTACCGTTTTTTTCACACTATGTCGTTTTTACCTTTATGATGATTTATATCGTATCGGGATTTATTAAAACTCTCATTGCACTAAATCGTTCTGAAGAATCAGAGATCGAGTTGTTCCCTGAAAAAGTGGAATGAGCTTTAGTATTTTTTTGCATGTGGGCGGGGTATATCGAGGAGATGTTGTCTGATATGTTTGTTTCAGATTCTCTGGTGTGAATCTCTTCAACGGGGAGAAAGGACGGCAAAATGCGGCTAAAATTTTCGGTTGGATGGTTTGTTTTTGCGATAATTTTGGGGGCATTCATAGGATCAGCGCTGGGCGAAGCCATTGGCGTGATCCTGCCTGGTGGTGTTGTGCAAGATTTCTTTTTGCGCTCTGCAAATTTTGGCATGAGTCCGGCTACTTTGAATTTAGCGCTTTTCACATTAACATTCGGATTTACTTTTAAATTGAATGTAATCGGTGTAATCGGAATCTTTTTGGCTACCTATATTTTTCGGTGGTATACTTGATTTCTCTTGCAATTCTTTTAAATCGTCAATATATTTAGGCCTCTCAATTGAGAGGAGTCCTGTTCTTGGATGCTATGTAATTTTTGTAAGGAGGTAAAAGATGTTTCCGGCAATAGGCATGCCTGAAATGCTCGTTATCATGCTGGTGATCTTGTTGTTATTTGGTTCAAAACGATTACCTGACTTGGCGCGGGGCATTGGAAAGAGTATGCGTGAATTTAAAAAAGCAGCAGATGACGTTAAAAAAGAGATTGATCTTTGAGCTTTTGTTGCAATAATTGATTAAAGTAAAGAACTATTTTGGAGGCAATAATGATGATGCCCAGCGGCCCTGAACTTATTATTATCCTGTTTGTCATCGTCCTTTTGTTCGGTGCGAAAAAACTTCCCGAACTTGCAAAAGGCATGGGTAAAGGGATTCGCGAGTTTAAAAAAGCAGCAGATGACGTTAAAAAAGAGATTGATCTTTGATCTTTGAGCTTTTGTTGCGATAATTGATTAAAGTTAAGAACTATTTTGGAGGCAATAATGATGATGCCCAGCGGCCCTGAACTTATTATTATTCTGTTTGTCATCGTCCTTTTATTCGGAGCTAAAAAGCTTCCCGAATTGGCAAAAGGGATGGGAAAGGGAATTCGCGAATTCAAAAAAGCAACTCGTGATGAAGATAGTGAAAGTGAGAAAAAAGAATCAAACAGCAATTCTGAGGAATAGAAATATTTTCTTTTTTTTATATCGAATAAGCGATCAGTATATGATTCAAACCAAGGAAAGTTTTATTGGATTTAGTAGAACTGGATTTTTTCACCACACGGGAAAAACTCGCAACGCGTGAAATAAGCTGCAAAGAACTTTTTGAAACTTATTTGCAGAGAATTGATAAAGGCGCTCATTTGAACGCCTTTATTTCTGTATTCCCGGAAAATGGCCGTAAACGGGCGGACGAGATCGATCGCAAGCTCGCTTCGGGTAAAGCGGGAAAGCTGGCAGGGATGATTCTCGGCGTCAAAGATTTAATTTCGGTTCGTGATGAATTGACAACGTGCGGCTCGAAAATTCTCTCGAATTTTGTGTCCCCATACGATGCAACCGTTATCCGCAAGCTGAATGCTGAGGATGTCATCATTATCGGAAAAATGAACATGGACGAGTTTGCGATGGGCTCTTCCAATGAGAACTCATTTTTCGGTGCAGTGAAAAATCCGCTTGATGTTGATCGTGTTCCGGGCGGTTCTTCCGGTGGATCTGCCGCAGCCGTTGCCGGCAATTTGTGCATGGCCGCTCTCGGCAGCGATACGGGAGGCTCTATTCGTCAGCCTGCTTCTTTTTGTGGTGTTGTCGGACTCAAGCCTACTTATGGCCGCATTTCAAGATTCGGACTTGTGGCTTATGCTTCTTCCCTCGACCAAATCGGTCCGGTGACCAAATCCGTTGCAGACACAGCGCTGCTACTCGAAGTCATGTCCGGCGGGGACAAACTGGATTCGACATCCGCTCATGTCGCGGTGCAAAAATTTACTGCTGCTCTGGGACAAGACGTAAAGGGTCTGAAAATCGGCTTGCCCAAAGAATATTTTTCCGAGGGACTGGACAAACAAGTTGCCGACGCTGTTTCTCTTTCCGCTGATATCTTGAAAAGTGCCGGAGCAGAGATTATCGAGGTCTCTCTGCCACACACGGAATATGCCATCGCAACATACTATATTCTTGCAACTGCGGAAGCATCTTCAAATCTCGCACGTTATGATGGAGCAAGGTACGGCTATCGTGTCCCGGATGTTGTTGATCTGGAAGACATGTACGTTCGCAGCCGGACGGAAGGCTTTGGCGCGGAGGTGCAACGTCGCATTATGTTGGGAACGTATGTTCTTTCTGCCGGTTATTATGAAGCATACTATCGAAAAGCGCAAAAAGTACGAACCCTCATCAAACATGATTTCGAACGTGCCTTCCAAACGGTCGATTGCCTTCTGACACCCACTGCTCCGACAACGGCTTTTAAAATTGGCGAAAAGGTTGATGACCCGCTGACAATGTACCTTTCAGATGTTTACACGGTCTCCGTCAATCTTGCAGGTTTGCCCGGCATTTCCGTACCCTTTGCTCAGGACAGAGCCGGTTTACCCATAGGTGTTCAGCTAATTGGCAAAGCGTTTGATGAAGAAACAATTATTCGAGTCGCAGATTTCCTGGAGCGGAATGCTGATTCGAATTCCTAATTCTGTTTCCGATACACAAAATCATCCAGAGTTTTGATATGAAATATGAGCCGGTCATTGGCCTTGAAGTCCATATTCAATTATTAACAGAGTCAAAAATATTTTGTTCGTGCAGCACAAAATTTGGTGCCGAACAAAACACACATGTTTGTCCCATTTGTTTAGGATTGCCCGGTGTGCTGCCGGTTCTTAATGAAAAAGTTATCGAGTACGCGATTAAACTTGCTTTGGCGACAAATAGTCGAATAAACAAACGATCAATATTCGCGCGAAAAAACTATTTTTACCCGGACTTGCCCAAGGGGTACCAGATATCCCAATTTGAAGAACCTTTCTGTGAATTTGGGCGCATTTTGATAAAAGTTGATGGTGAGAAATCCCGCGAGATCAGCCTCACCCGAATTCATCTTGAAGAAGATGCCGGAAAATCCGTGCATGCGGAGTCCTTTGTTTCAAAAGATGAAACCCTGGTGGACGTCAATCGCTGTGGTACGCCACTGCTGGAAATTGTCAGCGAACCGGATTTTCGCACGCCCAAAGAAGCGGCGGCTTATTTAACTCGTCTGCGCCAAATTGTTCGCTACCTGGGAGTATGCGACGGCAATATGGAAGAGGGCAGTATGCGCTGCGATGCCAATATTTCCGTTCGTCCGCAAGGACAAGAAAAATTGGGCGTCAAAACAGAATTGAAAAATATGAATTCCATTAGCAGCGTGGAAAAAGCTCTCGACTTTGAAATCGATCGCCAAATTTCTGTTCTAAGTGAAGGCGGATCCATTTCCCAGGAAACTTTGCTTTGGGATGCGAATCGGAATGTTGCCGAGCCGATGCGTTCAAAAGAGTATTCCGATGATTATCGTTATTTTCCGGAACCCGACCTTGTTCCCGTGGAAGTGGATGAAGAGTGGGTTGATCGTGTATCGCAATCCATGCCGGAACTTCCTCTGGCAAAAAAGCAGCGATTCGTTCAGGAATTCGCCCTACCCGAATATGATGCACAGGTTCTTTCAGAAGACCGGGCCATTGCGGATTATTTTGAAACAGCAGCGCAAAAGGTTGCAGATAAAAAGGCCGTGAGCAATATGGTCATGGGAGAAGTTCTGCGTGTTATCAAAGAACAGCAGATCCGTGTTGAAGATTTAAAAATTACCCCGGAATATCTGTCGGAAATTATCAATATGATCGACGAAGGCGCGATCAGCAGGAATATTGCCAAAAAAGTTTTTAATCGGGTTGCTGAAACAGGAACAGCGCCGCGGGTTGTTGTGGAGCAGGAAGGGCTGTTGCAAATTTCCGATACATCCGCTTTGGAGGCAACGCTTGATCAGGTCTTGCAGGAGAACCCCAATGAAGTACAGGCGTTTTTGAACGGCAAAGAAAAAGTAGTTGGTTTTTTAATGGGACAAGTAATGCGTGCGACATCCGGGAAAGCGAATCCCAAATCGGTCAACGCGTTGTTGCGGAAGAAACTATCCGATTTGAAATCCTGAAAATAGTACATTTTATTATAAAATATAGGTGAAAGATTTATGGCTTCAACATCTGATTTTCGAACAGGTCTTATTTTAGTCATTGATGGAAACTTGTTTTCAATAACTGAATTTCAGCATGTAAAGATGGGGCGCGGCAGCGCGTTTGTGCGAACAAAATTAAAAAATTACAAGACGGGGCGCGTCGTTGAAAAAACATTTCGCGCCGGTGAAAAAGTCAATGCCGCCCGGGTTGAGCGTCGAAAGATGCAGTACCTTTATCGGGAGGGTGATGCGCTGGTTCTCATGGACAATGAATCTTATGATCAGTTATCAGTTGAGACCGAGTTGTTGCAGAGCGGACTGGATCTTCTGAAAGAAGGCGATACGGTCGATGTTTTAATGCATGGCGATACTCCAATCGGTTTGGAAATGCCGAACTTTGTCGTTCTGGAAATTACTTCCACCGAACCCGGTGTAAAAGGTGATACTGTTTCAGGGGCAACGAAAAAAGCCGTTCTCGAAACAGGCGGTAGTGTTCAGGTACCCTTGTTCCTTGAAGAAGGCGAGAAAATTAAAGTCGATACGCGAACCGGCGAATACATAGAGCGAGTTAAATAGTCCTTGCCCAAGGGCAGGATTTAAGAAGGAGAAATCATGCGGGCAAAAGAAATTCGGGAACTTGTTAAAATTGTTCAGGAAAGCAATATTGGCGAACTCGAAATAAAAAAGTGGGGACAAAAAGTACGTATCAGTAAAACCGTATCATCCGTTGTACCCGCTTCAACAGCACCCATTGGCCAGGTCGTTTCGCAGCCGCCGCTGCCAAGTGCTCAACAGGCTGCACCTGCCGTCGCAGAAAAGGCGCTTGCACCTGAAAAGGAAAAGAGCAACCTGGTTGAGATCAAGGCGCCGATGGTGGGAACATTTTATCGTGCACCGGCTCCGGACGTGGATCCGTATGTAAAAGAAGGGGATTCCATCGCTTCCGGAAAAGTACTTTGTATTATTGAAGCTATGAAATTGATGAATGAAATTGAAGCCGAAATAAGCGGCCGCATTGTTCAAATTCTGGTTGAAAATGCTCAGCCCGTTGAGTATAATCAATCGCTTTTTCTTGTGGAACCATCCGGATTTTAACAGCAAAGGCGAGATTTGTTTAGAAAGATACTTGTAGCGAACCGCGGCGAAATTGCGCTGCGAATTATTCGTGCGTGCAAAGAGTTGGATATTCCAACCGTTGCCGTTTATAGCCAGGCTGATGCCGATAGTCTGCACGTTCGTTTCGCTGATGAAGCTGTTTGTATAGGCCCCGGCCCAAGCTATCAGAGTTATTTGAATATTCCGGGACTTATCAGTGCCGCAGAGATTACCAATGCCGACGCTATTCATCCGGGTTATGGCTTTTTAGCGGAAAGTGCTCATTTTGCCGAAATTTGCGGGTCGTGCAATATTCAGTTTATCGGCCCTTCGCCGGATGTGATAACCAAAATGGGCGATAAAGCCTATGCCAAGAATTCCATGAGAGAGGCGGGCGTTCCGGTTGTTCCCGGTTCCGATGGGGTTATCAGTAATAGTAGTGAAGCCATAAAGATTGCAAAAAAAATCGGCTACCCGGTTATCATCAAAGCTTCAGCGGGAGGCGGCGGACGCGGAATGCGGGTTGTTCACGAAGAAGATGACTTGCCGAATGCTTTTAATGCTGCAATGACCGAAGCGCAGGCAGCTTTTAACAATCCTGCTGTTTATATTGAAAAATTTGTCGAAGCACCGCGTCATATTGAAATTCAGCTCATCTGTGACAATCACGGCAGCGTCATTCCCCTGGGTGAGCGCGAATGTTCAATTCAAAGAAAACATCAAAAACTAATTGAAGAATCTCCATCTCCTGCGGTTACCCAGGAACTACGAGATGCAATGAATGCGGCGGCCATCAAAGGCGCAAAAAAAGTTGGTTACAACAGCGCCGGAACAATTGAGTTTCTGCTGGATTCGGATGGCCTTTTCTATTTCATGGAGATGAATACGCGAATCCAGGTTGAACATCCGGTGACGGAGTTTGTGATTGGCATCGACTTGATCAAAGAGCAAATCAGCGTCGCGGCAGGTAGAAAGCTGTCTGAAAAAATGCTGAAATACAAGCTTCGGGGACACGCCATTGAATGCAGAATAAATGCAGAGGATCCGAAAAAGGGCTTTCGTCCGTCGCCGGGAAAGATTACCAGTTTCCACGTACCCGGTGGTTTGGGTGTTCGTGTCGATACGCATGCTTATGCACAATATGTCATCCCTTCCTATTATGACTCATTGGTCGCGAAATTGATCACACACGGTCGTAATCGTGATGAAGCATTGCGGAGAATGGAGCGCGCTCTGGAAGAATTTATCATTGAAGGAATCTCGACAACGATTCCTTTGCACCAAAAAATTATTAAAGATGTGCGTTTTCAGGAAGGAAATTTTACTACCAAGTTTTTAGAAGACTTTGATTTTAATTTTTAAGGGAGGACTACCATGCAGGTGCCTGGTAAATTATTGTACACAGAGGAACACGAATGGATTTCCATTGAAGGCGATGTCGCAACTGTTGGAATAAGCGAATATGCGCAGGGCGAACTTGGCGATGTCGTTTTTATCGAATTGCCCAAAGTGGGAACAACTGTAAAACAAATGGAGTCCTTCGGAACTATTGAAGCCGTTAAAGCTGTTTCGGATCTTTTTGCGCCCGTTTCCGGCGAGATCGTTGAGGTGAACAGTGTGCTGAATGATGCGCCCGAAACTGTAAATAAGTCGCCCTACAAAGAGGGGTGGATGCTCAGGATCAGGATGAGTGATCCCGAAGAGGCCAAACAACTTATGGACGCCGATACCTATAAAGAAAAAATCAGTTAAAACCCTGGCCTGATAAACCCGGAGAATAGAGATGGGGTTCGTTCCCAACACCAAAGATGATCAGAAAGCCATGCTGAAAAAAATCGGTGTGGAAAAATTTCAGGATTTATTGTCTGAAATTCCGCCTGAACTCTTGTTTGAGGGCGACCTTGAATTGCCGCAGCCAATGTCCGAAATGGAAGTTATGGCTCATTTGCGCGATCTTGCCAATAAAAACGAAAATTGCGAAGATAATATTTGTTTCCTCGGTGGCGGCGCGTACGATCATTTTATCCCTGCGGCGGTTAAGCATATTGTCTCGCGACCAGAATTTTATACGGCCTACACGCCGTATCAACCGGAAGTAAGTCAGGGAACGCTGCAGGCGATTTATGAGTATCAGACCATGATCTGCGAACTTACCGGCATGGACGTTGCTAATGACTCGGTTTATGATGGCGGGTCTGCACTCGCAGAAGCGATGTTGCTTGCCTGTGGTTATACGCGGCGTAAGGAAATACTGGTTTCCGCTGCTGTTAACCCCAATTATCTGGAAATTATCAAAACTTATAGTGTCGGCAGGGACATTGCTGTGAAAGTGATTGATTGGGTAGATGGCGCCACAGATTTAAATAAACTGGCCGATTCTTTGTCGGAAAATACAGCGGCTGTAATCGTACAGCATCCGAATTTCTTTGGTTATCTTGAAGATGTTGACGAAATTTCCGAATTGACGCACAAACACGGCGCGTTATTCGTCACATCGAACGATCCTATCTCTTTAGCTATATTGAAACCTCCGAGCGAATATGGCACGGATATTGTGACAGGAGAAGGACAAAGTTTGGGAAATCCACTCAACTTTGGTGGTCCCTACCTGGGCATCTTTGCGGCGACCAAAGCATTGCTGCGCAAAATTCCCGGTCGAATCGTCGGCCGCACCCTCGACCGGCAGGGAAAGGATGGATTTGTTTTGACATTGCAAACGCGCGAACAGCACATTCGCAGGGAAAAGGCGACATCCAATATTTGTTCCAATGAAGCTCTTAACGCCCTGGCCGCAACCGTCTATATGGCATTGATGGGAAAAAACGGCCTGAGAAAAGTTGCTGAACTTTGTTTGCAAAAGAGTCATCATCTTGCCGGAAAAATAAGTGAACTGGACGGATTTGAGCAAAAATTCAAAAGGCCATTTTTCAAAGAGTTTGTCATCGCTTCAGAACACCCTGTTGAGGACGTGCTTGCAGGGGCAAGGGAGCGAAAAATATTCGCAGGTATTCATTTAGCCAAGTTTGATGATCTGCTAAAAGATTCATTTTTATGCACAGTTACTGAAAAACGAACCAGAAAAGAAATGGATAAATTAATCCATATTTTGGGGGAACTTTTCTAAAAAGGTAAAGTAGAAAAAAAAGTCGGGATTTCCTGTCCAGGGAAAAAGTACTTGATTCTTTATCTGCTAATTTGTAATTTTTAGTTGTTTAATTCCAATGATATTTATAAGGAGTGAGCCTATCAAAGTTCGTTAAAGGTTTTATTTTTGTCTGTTCCAATTATTATGATTTAACAAAAAAGCTGGAAACCCTTTGAACGAACGAGTAGCGAGGCTCACCATATTGTTAATAGTCCGAATGTATGCTGGTGAGTTCCTTTTTGATGGAGGGTAACTCTGAACATTCGGTTTTTTTATTTTTACCCGACAGAGTTGCTGTCAAGAGTTTATATTTAATTTGTAGGAGGCCACAAATGAAAAACGTGTTTGTTGTTTTACTGGTAATGTCAATAATGTTATTCGCTGTTTCCGAAACTTATGCGGTCAGCGAAGCCGCTGTTCTCTTTTTAATGATCTCTCCGGGCGCTCGTGCTTCCGGAATGGGTGAAGCATTCGTCGGGTTGGCTGACGATGCAACTGCTGTCTTTTGGAATCCTGCCGGTTTGGCTTTTCAAAGAGGCAAGGAATTGACCTTGATGCATGCCAACTGGCTGCCGCAATTCGGTTCCGATCTTTTTTATGAGTTTGGTGCATACCGCCAGTCGATTGAAGGAATTGGTACCGTGGGTTTGAACGTAACTTTTCTAAATCTTGGAAAACAGATTATTACGGATGAATCCGGGCCGGAGCCGCTGGGCGAATTTTCCAGTTATGAATTTGCATTTTCCGGTACTTATGGAACGCAATTGGCTGAGAATTGGGGGGTAGGACTTGGGTTGCGTTACATCCGTTCCAATCTTTCAAATGTCGGTGCCGGTGCTGAAAAAGGCGATGGCAAGGCTGACGTTTTCTCATTCGACATTGCCACACTTTATAAAATACCTTTTGCCCCCAGGTTGAGTTTTGGGTTTAATTTGTCGAACATGGGGCCAAAAATTACCTATATCGATGCTGCTCAGGCGGATCCGCTGCCGACAAACTTAAAAGTCGGGTTTGCATACAAAGTGGTGAATAGTAAATATAACAAGCTGACTTTGGTGGGCGATATGAACAAACTCATGGTGACACGTCACCCTGATGGGACATCCGATCCATTTTACAAAGCGCTGCTTACTTCTCCGTGGACAATTGTTGAAAAAGAAAGACAGAATATTGGCGGAGGAGATGAAGAAACAGTTGTCAGCGAAAAAAAGATTTTCAACGGCATTTTGAGCGGTGGTGCGGAGTACTGGTACAGCGATCTCATTGCGCTGCGGATGGGCTATTATTGGGACAAGCCCGGCAAAGTAACGTTTATGTCTTTTGGTGCAGGAATCCAGTATCATCTTTATCGGTTTGATTTTGCTTACGTGAATGCTGATGAGGGACACCCGCTGGCGAACACCATGCGTTTCTCATTGACTATTGGTTTCTAATTCTTTTCAAATCCTGTGACCACTTACAAGTTGATTGTTAATGTCGGACTACCGTTAGCGGCGTTGCCACTTTTACTTGTTTCTAAATTCAAAAAGGCAGAGGGACACTAAAAGTCTGTACCCTTTGCTTTTTTTTGATCTGGTCAAAAAATCAATTTTTGGATCATCGAATGCGAAATATTTTTTTTGGAATCATTTTATTATTTTTAATTATAAATCAAAGCTATGCAAAATCCAATGTTTCGTTAGAGAATCCGCCTCTGGCAATCACCGTCAATGATCCGCTTGAAGCAGTCTCAAATTATTTGCTAAACAAGGTGAATCGCGTCGCAGGGGTTGATACGATTCATATTCTGGCTCTTCGTGCTGAGTTTGTTCAGGACAATGTCGCGACGACTAGCGGTGACGGACGGTTTGATCTTTCTTCTCAAAGTGATTACGCTTTTGATCGTCCGCCTCACAATCGCACTTATTTCCAGCAGCAAATGCTGGCGCTGGCAAATTATTTTAGCCGCGTTTCCAGGGGAAAATTGATTTTGCAGGCAGATGTTTTTCCGCAGGAAAAAGATGCAGCATATCAGCTTCCGCAGGACATGGTTTATTATAGCGGGCAGGAAAACGATGATTTGAAAAAACAACGCTGGGCTGAACTTTTGCGCGACGCGGTAAACGCCGCTGATGTCGAAAACGGCCCGGATTTTTCAGCGTATGATGTCGTCACTGTTTTTCACGCCGGCGTTGGGGCTGATTTTGCTTTTGATTTCGATTCCACACCGTATGACATCCAGTCTGTTTTTCTTGATTTCGAATCCCTCAAAGAAACATTGGGCAACGGAGATGATCATTTTAAAGGTGTGCCGACTAAAAATAAGACTTTTATCAAAGAGGGAATTATTCTACCGGAAACCCAGAATCAGGATGGACTGAACCTTGCGCTTCTGGGGACGATGACTTTGCTCATGGGGAGTCAATTGGGTATGCCGGTACTCTTTAACTCTGAAAGCGGGGATGCGGGGATCGGCAAGTGGGGATTGATGGATCAGGGTTCCTATAATTTCCAGGGACTTGTTCCTGCCCAGCCATGTGCCTGGATGAAAATTTACATGGGCTGGGAAAAACCGGTTGTTGTAACCAGTGCTGAGCAGCTTCGGATCGGGATAGCGAACTCGGTCTCTCCCCACATTTACAAAATTCCCATTAATGCAAATGAATACTTTCTTGTTGAAAACCGGCAGCAGGACTGGAACGGTGACAAGATGACTTTTGGCCGGGATGAGGCTGGTAAACGCGCCCAGTTTGATTCGACAAGCCAGATCGTTGCCGACAAGGACATCGGTGTTATCACACATGTTGATGAATACGATTATGGTTTGCCGGGCTCCGGAATCCTCATCTGGCACATCGATGATGGCGTTATCCGCGAAAAGCTGGCTTCAAATACCATCAATAATGATCGCGACCACCGTGGTGTTGATCTGGTCGAGTGCGACGGCGCCCAGGATATTGGTTTTAATTACAGCATGTTCGATGCCGGTTACGGCACGGACAGCGGCGATTATTGGGATCCCTATTGGGCTGGGAATGAATCTCACAAGATCGTGAATGACCATGCCGAAAATGTCGAACTTGCTTCAAAAACAATTCCAAACAGCAATGCCAATGACGGCGCTGTCAGTCATGTTCGATTTTTTAATTTTAGTGCTCGCGATACGGTCATGACTTTTTCAGTCGGTTCCGATTGGGCACAAGCAGGATTTCCCCAATATGCGGGCAAAGATTTTGGCGCGGCTTCACTGCTCTCTTTTCATTATGCGAACAACAGTGGAAACGGCCTCATTGCCGTGCGCAGAGATGGTTCTGTTCTCGGCTGGAAAGAAAATGGCGAAAAATTGATCGCAAATGATGCAAAGATTGCATTGCAGAATGCAACCGGCGACACGATTGTTCACGATTTAGCATTGTTTGCCACTGCGGACGATTCTGTCTTTTTGCCGCCCGTCGCCGCGGATTTTGACGGCAATGGCTCTGATGAGATTGTCGTCGCGGATAAAGCAGGAAAGGTTTACCTGTGGTCTGTGCAGGATGCAAACGGCAATGGTTCCGCTGATTTATTGGCCTCCATAAATCTCGGCGCTGCACCGACTGCCGGACCAATGATTTTGCCGAAAACTGTGGCTGTTTCTCCGGTTATCATCTTGGGTACCTCGGACGGCAATATTCATTCATTTTCATTTTCGAACGGACATTTGAACGAAAATAATTTTCGCAATTTAAAGGGCGGCAGCATCACAGGACTCGCCGGCGTCTCGGATCAATTTGCGGATTGTATTGCCGTAACGGATCAGGGTGATGTATTTGCCCTTGATATGGATTTGAATATCATCTGGCAAATCAATTTCGGGCAAAGCACGGGCAAGCTTTTTCCTCTGGTCGCGGATTTTGACGGTGCCCCCGGTCAGGAAGTTGTTATTATTTCTCAAAACGGAATGATGCTGGCTGTTGACGGGCAAGGAAATGTGTCTGCAGAAAATAACATGAACTTTGATCTTCCGGAAATGTCGGCTCCTGCTCTCGGAGATGTGGACGGTGATGGACTGCCCGAGATTTTGCTGAACGCTTCCGGTCTGTTCCAGGCATTTGAATATACCGGTGTGCCCGTTTCCAACTTTGCAAAACCCTATGCTTCTCCCGTTCTGAATCCTGTTTCGCTTGCCTCGCCGTTGTGGATGAAAAATGAGGCGGGACAAAAGGCGATCACTTTCGTCGCCGCTCCGTCGGGACTATTCAATGCTTATAATGCAAGTGCGCGCATGCTCGATGGATTTCCACTGACAACAAGCAATGAAATCGTTGCAACACCTCTTTTCACCGATATCGACTCTGATGGTGACGTGGATTTGTTTGTCATTTCTACGGATGGTTTTCTTTATGGATGGGACCTTCCTGTTGCGGTCGCAACTTCAAATTCATGGTCGCAGTATGGTGGCGATCAGTATAAAACATTTTCATTGCCCGGTAGCAGCCAAAGAATTGTTTCCGCTTCCGGGCTTTTGCCTGCAAAAAAAGTTTTTTGTTATCCCAATCCAACAGAGAATAACCGTACTCATATCAGGTACACTTTAACAAAAACCGCTGATAAATTGGGTGTTCGCATTTACGACATGGCCGGAGAATTTGTACAGGAATTGCCTGCGGGGCAAGTGACTGCCGGAGATCACGAAATTGTGTGGGATGTTGCCAATATTGAAAGCGGCGTATATCTGGCGCGAGTGGAGGCGGAAAGCGGCTCTGAAAATAGTGTGGAATTTATAAAAATCGCTGTGGTGAAATAGAAAACGACATGAACAATTTCAAGATATTTTTCTTCATTTTTGTTTGCTTCATTTTTCCCGGCTTGCTGTTGGCGCAAAAGCGGGAAGACACGCATCCCGAACTGCACTGGGAAACCATTAAAACAGAACATTTTGAAGTTCATTTTCAGGATGGTGCTGAGCGCAGCGGCCGTACGGTTGCCAAAATCGCAGAGGATATTTACGGGCCGATCACTTCTCTTTATGATTGGAAACCAAACGGAACCATCCATTTTATCATCAAGGATCATGATGATAACTCGAATGGTGCCGCATTTTACTATGACAATAAAGTGGAAATCTGGGCGCCGCAGATGACTTTTATTTTGCGCGGCACCCATAATTGGCTTCGCAATGTCGTAACGCACGAATTCTCTCACATGATTTCCCTTGGCGCTTCAAGAAAATTGCCGCGAAAAATTCCTGCCTTTTACTTTCAGTGGATGGGCTATGAAAAAGAAAAACGTCCCGACGTTCTGTACGGCTATCCCAATGAAATTGCGTCTTATCCCATTCCAATGACTGTTGTTCCCATGTGGCTGGCAGAGGGCATGGCGCAGTACCAGGCGCCCGGTCTCGATTATGATCGCTGGGATACACATCGCGATATGCTCATCAGAACCGCGATCCTGGCCGATAAACTGCATTCTTTTGATGAAATGGGCGTATTTGGAAAAAACTCCATCGGCAACGAACGAACTTATAATGCGGGCTATGCCTTTACAAGATATATCGCCCAAAATTATCATCCTGAGGCGCTGAGAAAATTGACGCGCAGCATGAAAAAGTTCACTCATTTTACGGTTAACGTGGCGATCAAAGATGCAACAGGCATTGAAGGAAAGGCTTTGTATGAGCGCTGGCGTCGGGGGCTGAGTGACTATTATTCCTATGGTGTCGGCAAAATTAAGAAAAATCGTGTTGAAGGAAAGATTATCACCAAAAAGGGCATCGGAAATGTTTTGCCCGCTTGGTCTCCTGACGGAAAGAAAATTGCCTTTTGCGGCAGTGAATCCGCGGATTACCTGACATTGACAAGTCTCAAGGTTTACGATACCGAGTCAAAGAAATTTAAAACGATCAAAGGCGGTGTCAATGCTCCTGTGGCCTGGTCGGAAGATGGCAGCAAGTTCTTGTATTCACGAGTTAAACGCGGCAAGCATGGATCGCATTATTACGATCTTTATTTTTATGACATTAAAAAGAAAAAAGAGCACAGGCTGACAAACGCCCGGCGTACGCTTTCTGCAGATTTGTCTCCGGATGGCCGGCAAATTGTCTCCGTTGTCCAGAAAGACGGAACAGACAATTTGCTTCTCTTTGATGACAATGGAAAACAAGTTCGTTCTTTAACAGATTTTTCTTACGGTGAAGGTCTTGATACGCCGCATTGGTCATCGGATGGCAAATCCATTGTTTTTTCCCAGGCGCGCAAGCACGGGCGTGATATAAAGCTGCTGGATGTTGCCGGCGGTTCCATCTCCGATCTTATTGCCGGCCAGGGCGATGCACGCGATCCGGTTTTCAGCCCTGATGGGAAACGCATTTATTTTTCCTGGGACCGCACCGGCATATTTAATATTTACAGCGTCAAAACAGATGGCTCGGATTTAAAACTATGGACGAATGTTATCGGCGGTGCATTCACACCTTCTCTTTCGAAGGATGGGAAACTGGCCTTTTCAAATTTTCAGGATGATGGCTATAAAATTGCCGTGATCGAGTCGCCCCGGGAGATCGATCCTGCTCTTGCTCAATATGTGCCGGATACAAGTAAAGCGCCGGAGTTGAGCAACACGGTTGATGAGAATGTTTATGCCGCTTTTAAATCCGCGCACAATTATGACGATACAAAATTACCGCAGACGCAGGCCAAACCTTACAGCATGACCTATGGCCAGGTTTCTTTTCTCCCGCGTGTGATGATCGATTCAAACAGAGTGAAGCTGGGCACTTATTTTTACGCCAGCGATATACTCGATCGCTATTCAGTGCTCGGCGGATTTGCCGTTAATGCCCGCAAGGATATAGATGCATTCGCAATGTTCGAGTATCGCAAGCTCGCTCCGACGCTTTTTCTGGAATTGTACGGTTTTACCCGGAATATCAAAAGATCGATCGGCGTGATTGAAGATTATCCTAAAAAAGTGATTGTGGATATCGGCTTTAACATTCTCGAAGCGGATATTGGGGCCTACTATCGGCTCACAGATCACCAGCTTATTCGCGGTTCTTTTATAAACAGCC
>JAADGR010000136.1 GCA_013152225.1 Calditrichota bacterium | reverse complement strand
CGTAACTATAACGGTCCTAAGGTAGCGAAATTCCTTGTCGGGTAAGTTCCGACCTGCACGAATGGTGTAACGACTTGGGCGCTGTCTCAACCAGAGGCTCGGCGAAATTGTAGTACCGGTGAAGATGCCGGTTACCTGCGACGGGACGGAAAGACCCCGTGAACCTTTACTATAGCTTAGCATTGGGTTTCGGCATTGCATGTGTAGGATAGGTGGGAGACTTTGAAGTGGCGACGCCAGTCGTCATGGAGTCAACCTTGAAATACCACCCTTGTTCTGTTGAGGTCCTAACCCAGGCCCGTGAATCCGGGTCGGGGACAATGCTTGGTGGGTAGTTTGACTGGGGCGGTCGCCTCCTAAACAGTAACGGAGGCTCCCAAAGGTTCCCTCAGCACGGACGGTAATCGTGCGTAGAGTGCAAAGGCATAAGGGAGCTTAACTGCGAGACATACAGGTCGAGCAGATGCGAAAGCAGGGCTTAGTGATCCGGCGGTAGAGAGTGGAATTGCCGTCGCTCAAAGGATAAAAGGTACTCCGGGGATAACAGGCTTATCGGGCCCAAGAGTTCATATCGACGGCCCGGTTTGGCACCTCGATGTCGGCTCATCGCATCCTGGGGCTGGATAAGGTCCCAAGGGTTTGGCTGTTCGCCAATTAAAGCGGTACGTGAGCTGGGTTTAGAACGTCGTGAGACAGTTCGGTCCCTATCTGTCGCAGGCGAAGGATATTTGAGGGAAGCTGCTCCTAGTACGAGAGGACCGGAGTGGACGAACCACTAGTGTGCCAGTTGTCGCTCCAGCGGCATGGCTGGGTAGCTATGTTCGGAAAGGATAAGCGCTGAAAGCATCTAAGCGCGAAGCCTCGCCCAAGATTAGATATCCCTTCCCGCTTTGCGGGACTAAAGGCCCCTTGAAGATTACAAGGTTGATAGGCCACAGGTGTAAGTTCGGTAACGGATTCAGCCGAGTGGTACTAATAGGCCGTGAGGCTTAACCAAACTTTTTTATTCGCAGCAGGTGATTATATGTTCTTGTCTGTTTGTGACTCTTGCAAATTTTAAAAATTCCGGTGACCATAGTGGAGGGGTCACACCCGA
This sequence comes from Calditrichota bacterium, assembly GCA_013152225.1. GTDB lineage: Bacteria > Zhuqueibacterota > Zhuqueibacteria > Residuimicrobiales > Krinioviventaceae > Hydrothermomicrobium. Next base: position 3,867 of record JAADGR010000136.1, on the reverse strand, counting down.
TCCCATTCCGAACTCGGAAGTTAAGCCCTCTTGCGCCGATGGTACTGCTCGGGAGACCGTGTGGGAGAGTAGGTCGTTGCCGGGAACTTGTTAAGCCTCATGATTATTCATGAGGCTTTTTTTTTACCCTGGTTTAATATCTATAAAGTTGAATCGGAAAGATAGCTATTTAAAAATTTGCTACAGGGATTGAAACGGTTACCGCCGTTCCCGCCCCGATCTTGCTTTCGATTGCCACGGAACCATTATGCTGTTCTACAATATCTTTTACTATGGGTAGCCCAAGTCCTGTGCCCTGCCCTTCGGCTTTTGTCGTGTAGAATGGTTGGAAAATTTTAGATTTAATGTCCTCAGCGATTCCCATGCCTGTATCTCGAATAATAAGTTCCAAGTGTTTGTCATCCTCGCTCAATTTTGTAGTTAATAATAATTTACCTCCATCCGGCATTGCATGTGCTGCATTTATTTCCAAATTGCGAATGACTTGTTCCATTAAATTTCGGTCTCCCATAATATAATTCGTTGAATTATGCAGATTGTATTCTATCTTGAAACGTTTTAAAATGCCGCTCAAAATAAGAGTTTCGGTCGTATCGCGAAGTACGGAATTTAGGTCCAAGGGTTCAAATTGCGGTTTGGTCGGGCGGCCCAGTGAGAGCAGATTCTTCCCATGCAATGCAACTTTTTCCAGATTCGTCAAAAATATTTCATTAACTTCCCTGACTCTTTCAGGTTCGTCTGCATGTTGCTGAAGCAGCTTTGCTTGTACTAAAAGCCCTCCGATCAGATTGTTCAACTCATGGCCGATACTTCCTGCGATGACTCCTAGTGTTGCCTGCTTTTCTGTTTGCACCAGTTGTTCATGAGCAAGTTTGAGATCTGTAATGTCTTTGTACATCAACGATACCGCCTCGACCTTGCGGCCTTTACTTAAAATAGGCGCTGCCGAAATGAGCACATTTTTTGGCGTTCCATCTTTTGTATAGCGAACAGCTTCCAGGCTGTGAAACGAGTCTCCTTTTAAAACTTTTTCGGATAACCTCTGTGCTTCGTTTGAAACTTGTTCCCTGACGATGAGGTCATCAATTTCCCGTGCAACTGCTTCTTCCTCCGAATATCCGAATATGTTTTGCGCCCCTTTATTCCACGAAGTAACTTTTTTGTCGCGGTCAATCGAAATAATCGCATCCGCTGCAAATTCAACTATGGATCGATAGCGCTGTTCAGATTCCCGCAGGTCCTGAACCATTTCCCACACGAGTTTTTCCAGCGTGTTGGAGATTTCCTGAATTTTATCGGCGTATTTTTCAGCTTTAATTTCATGTTCTTTCATGGCCATTTCCTATATAAAATTGATATTTAGCACTAAATAATTGGTTAGCAAACGTAATTTATCCTTTTCTGCGGTGCAAAGGGGACGTGATTGTACAATGTGTGTCCCTGCACGTACAATATCAATTATATCTCACTTTGCGGAAATATTTATAAAACAGCATAACCCATTAAATATTAAAGTTGATCGATTTTGGTGGAAAGACATGCTGATAATGGCATGGGGCTTGCCAAAGATTGAGAGAGAATAAGAAATATCATAGATTATCATTATTGGAGGAATTGAAAATGAGAACATTAAAACTTTTTATGAGCGCCGCCATGCTGTTTTTCGTGTTTGGTTTTTTTAATGCATCTTTTGCCGCTAAAGTGGTTTACATCAGAAAAGTGCCTCCCGCTAAGAAGGTCGTTGTTGTGAAAAGCAAATCTCCATACAAAGGCGGCATTAGGGTGAGTGGACGCTGGGTATGGAAGAACAACCATTACGTATGGACAGAAGGACGCTGGGTAAAACCGAGGAAAGGATTTGTTTGGGTAAATGGCCATTGGCAGAAAAATCCGAGAGGCTGGGTTTGGAAACCGGGACATTGGAAAAGATTAAGGTGATAAAAGGATGGCCGTTCATTTTTGGACGGCCATTTATTTATTTTGCGATCTGCCAACCCAACATAGCCGCTCCCAAAACGGCAGAATCATCCAAAAGTTCTGCTGCAACAATACGAACATTGCGCAGAGCAACTGCAAAAACATTTTTTTCTGCAACTTGTCTTACCAATTTAACGTAAGTTTCCCCTATGGCTTCTACAACACCGCCACCGAGCACGACAACTTCCGGATTGAAAATATTCAACAAAGAAGCGACGCCATATCCTACGTATTTAGCTGAATTTTCAATGGCTTGCGTCGCGGCAGGATCGTTTGCTGCAAACGCTTCAGCCAGACGTTTGCTTCTCAGTCTTTCCGACTTATCTTCCATGCCTTCGAAAACATGCGTTGCAACGCCGTTAATTTCAGCAATTCGAATGTCTCTTTCGATGGCCAGACGGCTGGCAAAAGCTTCGAGACAGCCATTATTGCCGCACCCGCATTTTGGGCCATTCGGATCGAGGATCATGTGACCAAGTTCTCCGGCATTTTCATTATAGCCGTGTAGTAATTCCCCGTTAATAATGACGCCGCCTCCGATTCCTGTGCCGATGAAAAGCCCCACCAAATGCTGCGCACCGTGTGCTGCTCCGTAAGCGTATTCTCCCAATATACCGACGTTGCCGTCGTTGTCAATTTTTACCGGTTTTTTTACATATTCTTCGATTTTGGCCTTTAATGGCGCATCCTTCCATTTTAAATTTGGTGTCTCGATGATTTTTCCTGCTTTTAAATCAAGAGGACCGGGGGAACCCACGCCGACTGCTTTGATCGATGTGAAATCTACTTGAGCGTTTTCCGCAGCCTCAAAAATACAATCTGCAATCCTTTTAACCGCTACGTCGAAACCCAGTTCAGACTTTGTTTTTTTGCGTGCAGTTGCAATGATTTTTCCCTGGCGATCAACAACCGCGGAATAAATTTTTGTACCCCCCAAATCTACACCGATGATCAATTCATTGTTTTTGTTTGCCATTATTAATCCTTGATATAGTTTTACTAACCCGTATTTTTGCACTCAACTATTGAGAAAAGTATGTAATTTCAAACTCAAAAATATACAAAAAAATTAACAAACACAGAAGTATTATTTAATGCGAAAGCAGAAGGCTTTATTCCATAAAAGAGTTCGGTTCTGATTCTTTCATCAAACTTGACAATTCGATCAATAGGTTGTATATTTGATTAACCACATACAATAACAATCTTTAAATAAAGTTAATGGTATTTCAATGAGTGAAGATAAAAAGCCAAGGCTTTATTCAAATGCTTCAAATTTGCTCCAATTGCCGGGAGTGGAGCTTTTTTCAACTTTAGCCCAGTCCTCAGAAAATGGCGTTTTTGTTCTGGACGCAGACGGGAACTTTATATTTACAAATGAATCTTTTGGCAGGCATTTTCATGCCGGGCAAAAGATTCTGGTCGGAGAAAGCCTTTTGCAGTTTGTGGTTGAATCTGACCGTGATGCCGTTAAAAAAAAGTTGCAGCGTTTATACCAGGGAAAAGCGATTCGTCCTTTTAAAGTGTCCTTATTGATAAATAGTTATGAGAAGCTTTGCCGCCTAAAGTTGGCTTTAATTCAAGAGGAGGGACAAAGCGCCGGGATTCTGGGTATCACTTTTGAGGAAAGCAGTTCAAAAGAAAAAGATCGAATTCTCGCGGATAAACTTGAAATAGAAAAAACGATCGCAAACGTCTCCAAGCTTTTGCTCACCTCCTGTGATGTGAATAAATGTCTGGAACAGATTGGCAAATTGGCCAGGGCAAATCGTGCGTATATTTTCCAGTTTCGCTTTAATGGCACGAAAATGGATAACACCTTTGAATGGTGCGAACAGAACACCTTGCCGCAGATTCAGAATCTGCAGGACGTTCCTTCTGATATGGTGC
>JAADGR010000351.1 GCA_013152225.1 Calditrichota bacterium | reverse complement strand
TAAGCTGAAAGTCCGGTAAACCGGCGGAAAGAATCGACACCATATTTTTCGCCAAAAGCATCCACCCGATCCTGGAAATAGTCGGCAGCGGAAAATATTTCGTAACCGCCATGTTCCTTAAACAGACCGGCAATCCATGTTCCGCGTCCGCCACATCCAATCAGGCCTAACTTTAATTTCGAATTTGCACTCGTACCTCTGACCAATTGCGGTTTGAGTATTGTAAACGAAAGTGCTGCAACACCGGAACCGGCAATAAATTGTCGTCTGGTTACTTTATCTTTGCGATCACTTTGAGAAAACACTGAACTATTTCCTTTCAAATTATTCGACCAAAGAAAACGACTGAACCGAGTAAACAGCCAACCAGCGCACTGCTCATTGCCCAACCAATTTGAAATGCGCTGGCGAGATGAAAATATTCCTCATAAAAAGGCTTTGCACCGCCAATGACAACCCAGTCGTATCCAAAGAGCAAACCACCCATGGCTGCCACAAGTGAGATCGACCAGATGTAACGCATGTTATACATTTTCAGGTACTATAAACGGACTGCGATAAAGCTGCGATATAAACATATTGGCTTCATAACTCCAGTTCTTTTCAAATCTCTCCTTCTTGCCGTCGAACTCCAGCCACGGGCCTTGCACTAATGGCGTCCTGGAAAGATCCACGTCATTCGCTGCAAGATGGGCCTGAATCCTTTCCAATGTTTCAAAACCCTCAGGATAAGCGCTTATCGATTCTTTGATCTTTTCCACTGGAGACAGTTGACCAATGCGATAAGAAGTATTCGCCATGTGACAAAGTGCTGAAGAAATATGTCCTTGTTCGACTTCCGCATGAAGGTCCTCGGCTTTGCGACTACGAACAGCGGCAATAAAATTCGCCTGGTGCGTTCCGCCGCCATCCCCGGGAAATTGCTTGATCTTTTTCCGATTGTTATCATAGGCCCAACCGCCGCCTCTGCCGCCGGCAAAATATCCATCCTCACACTGAATGATGTTCCCGGCGCGAACGCCGCGTAAATTATTCATGGCGCGTATGCCTTTTTTCATTGGCAGGGTACGAATTTCAATAATCACAGGGGCTGGTTTGTAATCAAATATCGAAAGTTGGGTATTGGGCGTTTCGCCATCATCAACGAACCCGAAGCGACCTCCTAAACTTATAACATGCTTCGGATAGTCCTTATAGTCCAATGCAAAACGACAATCATCAATCTGATGGACTCCAAGGTTTCCCATATCGCCGTTACCTGTTGTCCAATGCCAATGCCAATCATAATGAAGGCGCTTACGGCGTAGCGGCTCCAACGGTGCAGGGCCGGTCCAAAGATCATAGTCTATTTGCGGCGGGACATGGATAGGTCCGGGAACCTTGCCGATGCTGCCACGCCGTTTAAACCACAGGCCATGAGCCCATAAAATCTTGCCCAAATGTCCTTCCTGCAAATACTCGATCGCCGCACGAAAGCCCACATCGGATCGATTTTGCGTCCCGGCCTGCACAATCCTGTTATATTTTCGCGCAGCCTGAACCAATTTCCTTCCTTCCCAGATACTATGGGACACAGGCTTCTCCACATATACATCCTTCCCTGCCTGGCACGCCCATATCCCAATTAAAGAATGCCAGTGGCTCGGGGTGGCAATGACAATAGCATCAATATCTTTTTGTTCGAGAAGCTTGCGTACATCTCTAAAAGTGGCCACTTTTTCACCACGATCTTTGAATTTTTGAACCTGTCCCTGAAGAACGTCCTCGTCAACATCGCACAAAGCCGCAACCCGGACGTTGGGAATTTCACCAAAAACTCTTATATGCTGTGCCCCCTTGCCATGAAAGCCTACAACAGCCACACGAATTTCATCATTAGCGCCAAGAACCGGTGAACGGCTTGAATCAATCACAGCGGACATAATGCCTGCACTTGCAGTCGTTACAATCGACTTTTTTAGAAAACTCCTACGCGAAAGCTGATCCATTATCTTCTCCTTTATTGAATCTTTTCTGAATTTTGTATTATCCTTATTTTACATAACTTTGATCATTACAACGCCATGGGAAGGCACGCGGGTGGAAAAAAGCCCTTTATAACTGCCCAGGTCTTTATGCAACCATAAATCTCTGACCTGCGCGGACTTTATTGAAAATCCAATATCTTCCCATGAAACGGATATTTTCTTCTCTTTTTTGCTGCGATTGAACAAAATGACAGCACAACTGCCATCCTTAAGGTCTTTGGCCCAGACTTCATAATCACCATCATCTCTGATTTTGCGGCCTTGCTCCCCAAGTGAATCCTGATCCACAGCAATGACTTCATTATTTGTTAAAATGCCGACAACATCGGCAGACATGCTGCGAAGATCGTTTCCGGCCATCAAGGGCGCAGCTAAAAGACACCAAAAGCTGAAATGGGCGCGATATTCTGTGGTGCTCATGTGACCGTTTCCCACTTCGAGCATATCAGGATCATTCCAGTATCCCGGGCCGGCATAAGATTCCAGGCCGTTCTGAAAATCAAGAATTTTGGTCCAGCCGCCGCTATGCTTACCCCGGCCGCAGTCCCAGCAATCACGGATATCGCCGGTTGTGCGCCACAAGTTGCCGATGTCCTGCGCCCACAGCCACGGTTTGTTGCTTCCCCACTCACAAATGCTGAAAACAATCGGTCGTCCCGAAGCCTTGAGCGCATCCCTCATTAAAGCATACGATGCCTCTGCATTTTGTTTGCCGTGATGGCACCAGTCATACTTTAAATAATCAACACCCCAGGCCGCGTATTGGCGCGCATCCTGAAATTCGTAGCCTCTGCTCCCCGGGCGCTTTTGGCACGTCATTCTACCGGCATCGGAATACAGCCCAAACTTTAGTCCCCTGGAATGCACATAATCAGCCAGTGCTTTCATCCCCGAAGGAAACCGTTCCGGATCAGGAATAATGTTGCCCTGCTCGTCCCGGCTCACCTGCCAGCAATCATCGATAACGATAAACCGGTAGCCCGCGTCCTTCATCCCGCTGCCGACCATTGCATCCGCCATTTCTCTGATCATGTCTTCATTTACATCACAGCCAAACTTGTTCCAGCTATTCCAGCCCATCGGCGGCGTTAAGGCGAGGCCGTTATCGAGTGCTTGAAGTTGGTGGGTAGAGAGTGAAAACATTATGATAGTGATAACAAAAATTGTTATAGAGTTATTTTTTGCGTTGAACATTTTTAATGCTCCTTCTGCATGATTTATTGTTACACTTTCAATGAATTTCATAAAATTTTCTTTTTGTCAAACAAACACAACCATCGATTTAAAACGCCTCTAATCCTTTTTTGTTCTCCGAATTATACTTTTCTTCCTTTGAAGAAAATTACCAAACCCACAAGCAAAAGCATCAATAAAAAGCCCATACTGAAGAACATCGACTTTGACAGCCCCCTGTGGGGTAACGAGTCTTCATTGAAATCATCGGAAACTTTTAATGCGGCTAGAGAATCTGGAGCCGGAGCTTGCGCACCCATCGCAACATCGGGATTTGACCGCCTTCCCCGCCTGATGATTCGGCTGACTTCCATTTTCACATACGGATTTTCAGGATCGAACCCCAGCGATTTGGCAAGACGAGCCTCTGTTTCTTGATTCCATTGCATGGGCAGCATGGTTCCCCCAACCCAGGATAAATCCAAACCGCACTCGCAATCCTGGCCGATGACGTAGAGGATAGACAAAAGATTTTCTGCACTGATTTGTTTTCCCTCAAACATCGGGCCTACCCAACGTGATCGTCCATAAATGATAGCGACGTGTGGTTTCACCAGATTTTCCCGATGTAAACCCAGGCTCCAAAGAAGGACATCTTCTTGCCGGAACATATCCCGCGTCAAAGTAACCATGACAGGCGGATGCGCAATGGCTTTGGGCAGCATTTCCATTTGCAGGGCAATCTTCTTATTTGCACTGACAATTGCACTCCTTGCCCGCGCATTTTCATTCCTGTCCGTTCCTTCTATCAGAAGAACGACTGCAAAAGCACTTATGATTTTCTTTTGAATTTCATCACGCTTGGGAGAACGAAGAATATTTTGAAGAACGGCCTTTAATTGTTTCTTAAAAGATAATGATCGATTCGGCAATGCCAAAATCATGGTCTGCCCGTCCGGTGAGACAAACACGGCTGATGGAAATGATTTTATTTGTAATGAATCAATAATGCCGATTACAGGATGATCTTTTTGCTTATCAATATCAACCAGCTCGAATTTAATATTTGATTCGTTCAGGCTCTCCCCGGCGATTTGCGAAAACCCGGAAATGATTTGCGCGTCTGTTTCCTTATTTGCAAGGCCGAATAAATGATAGGGCGCCGAGCCGAGATCAACAAACCCGGCATCGCGAACGTTATAATCGCAGGCCATCATTGCATCAGAATAAAATATAACTAAAATAAGAATCAAAAAAAAATTCTTTTTAAATGGATGATTCATGTCATGCTTTCAACTTTTCAACAGTATAGTCGATAGCCCGCTGTACATAATGATCCGAATTCTCTTTTGCAGCTTCCAGTGCTTTCAAAGCCGGCTTTGCCGCATCTCCCAGGCATTCCAGAGAATTGGCGGCATGGAGTGCAACCTTGGTGTTTTCGTTTGCCAATTCAGCGCTGAGAACCGACAAACCGATTTTCGTTTCGCCCAACTTGCAGAGTGCTTCAGCAGTTGTAACACGTACGTCACCGACATTATCTTTCAGTCGCTTTTTCAGTTCAGGAATCGCGTCTTTTGACTTTGGAGCGAGCACAAGACAACCGGTCGCAGCCCAGTAGCGCACGACAGGATAATCATCGCTGAGACGTTTTATAAGCTCGCCAAGATGTTCGGGATTACGATCCGTCGCCATATAAGCCGTTTCAACAATTCGCTCCAGGGGATAAGCGTCGGAATGCACAAGCTCATACAATGTTTGTTGTTTCGCCCAATCCAGC
>JAADGR010000053.1 GCA_013152225.1 Calditrichota bacterium | reverse complement strand
CGCGGGTCTGGCGATTGCTATCCTTACTTTCCTGAATATTACATTTTTTGCCGAGGCTTTTAGTGCCATGCCATGGGAGATGCGTGGGCTTCCCGCTTCCGTTCCCTATTTGAACATGATGTTGCTCAATACGATTCAGGCGATTATTGCCGTGTTTTTGGCTTCGGATTTTTTAAAGCGCGACACAAAACTGAACACTACCGAAGTAATTTATATGCGTTCCATGACGAACGGCGACTATGTCCTGGGCAAGCTGCTGGGCATCCTTGAGGTTTTTATCGGTCTTAATCTGTTCGTCCTCGTCATCGCTGCAGTGATCAATGTTGTATTTGCAGATGTGCCGCTCAATCTTTTGGCTTTTATTTATTATCTGCTCATCCTCAGTTTCCCGACACTCATTTTCATCATCGGCTTATCTTTCATCGGCATGATTCTTTTACGCAACCAGGCGCTTACTTTTATCATTCTTCTGGGTTATATCGCTGTTACTCTGTTCTTTCTGACAAATAAATTAAACTCGATTTTCGATTACATGGGATTTTGGCTGCCACTGGCGTATTCCGATTTTGTCGGCTTTGCCGACTTGAACGGCATTCTTTTACAACGAGGAATCTATCTGCTGCTTGGACTTGGGTTTATTTTCATGACAATCTACGGTCTGAAGCGCTTGCCGCAGTCTCGGTTTTTGATACACTTATCTCTCGGCTTTTCGCTGGTTTTTCTTGGCGGCGGAATTTTCCTGGGTATTTTGTACTATTCTCACTATACCGGCGATAAACTCCTGCGCACACAGATGATTCAGCAAAACGACCAATTAATGAAGGAGGCGATAGTTTCCGTCACAGCATGCAATATTGATCTGGATCATCTGGGAAAGGAAATTGCCGTTACCGCCAAGTTAACTTTTAAAAACGAAAATCCGTCTCCTTTAAAACAGTATATTTTTAGTTTGAATCCGGGGCTGCGTGTGAATAAGGTTTCGCGCGGCGGCAAAGAACTGCCCTTTTCCCGTGAACGGCATATCCTGGTAATCAAACCGAACCAGCCGTTGCCATCGGGTGGGCTGGATTCCGTTGATGTTCAATACAGTGGCAAAATCGCGCCAAGTGCAAGTTACCTGGATATCAATGATGAAAACTTTTACAAGATTCATCATTTGTTCATTTATAAAGTCCCAAAAGAGTATTCCTTTTTAACGCCCAATTATGTTCTCCTAACCCACGAAAATCTGTGGTACCCTGTACCCGGACCAACTTTTGGTTCTAAAATTTTTACTCCCTGGAAGAAGGATTTTATTGATTTCACGCTTACTGTAAAAACAAAAAAAAGCCTCATCCCCATTTCGCAGGGAATGGAGAAAAAGCTCGAGGATGACAGATACAGGTTTCATCCGCGCCATCCGCTGCCGCAGCTCTCTCTGGTTATCGGCAAGTACGAGAAAAAAAGTGTGCAAGTGGATAGCGTTGAATATAATCTCTACACTTTTCCAGGTCACGACTACTACAAACCTTATGTGAACGCCCTTGGCGATACGCTGGCTGTGTTGATCCGCGAAGCGAAACGCGATTTTGAAGGGCAGATCGATTCTGAATATCCCTATCCTTCTCTTTCCCTGGTCGAGGTGCCGTCACAGTTTTATGCACATGCCCGGCGCTTTGGTTTTGTGCAGGAAACCATCCAGCCTGAACAGGTTTTTGTGCAGGAAAACGGCGTTTTTATGCGCAGTGCTGATTTTAAACTGACTTTTAAACGAATAAAGGATATGAACAAACGGATGAACCGTACGGTGTCGGATAGGGAGTTACAAACGGGACTGTTTAATCGCTTTGCACGGGAATTTACAAGCGGCTCCACCGGGCCGAGATTCAGAAGACGATTTTCTCCATTTTCTTACAGTATTTTCCCGGATTATTATTCTTTTGTTAATCACCTCAGTTCGAAGAAATGGCCGGTTTTGGATTTTTCTTTTGAATCCTATCTCAGCGCTAAACTTTCCGAAGCCTCGTCTCCGTTTTCCAGGTTTTTCCGTGGGATAACGGATGAGGAAAAGGCAACACTGGTACTTCAGAAGAAAAGTCTTGCCAATATTATCCGTGATCCTGACCTCATCGATCAGATCAAACCGATTCTGAAGGTTAAAAGCAATTATCTTTTCGATTTGATAAAGAGTGAAATCGGGCCGGAAAAATTTGAGGGCTTTTTAAAAGAAACGCTGCTAAAATACCGATTCACTAATTTGGATGCAACAACTCTGTCAGATGAATTGCGAAAAAGATATGCGTTCAATCTGCAATCGCAATTGGATTTGTGGTATGCTGAAAAAAATCTACCCGGATTTTTGATTTTTGACTTTAAAAATTACTCTCTTCTCGATGTGGATCGGACGCGCTACCAAGTTGAATTTACTGTTGCCAACCTTGGGAAGGTGCAGGGGCTTGTCTCTTTGCAGTTCAGGGCACGGCGCAGCAGAGGTTTCGGCAGAGGATTTTTCGGTTCACCGCCGCCACCGTTGGAGGAACGTCTTGTTGCAGTCGACGCGGGACAGGCCAAGAGAGTCGGCGTCCTTCTTGATGAAGAACCACGCGGTATGAGCATCAATACCCTGGTAGCGAAAAATCTGCCCCTCGAAATATCGGAACGATTTGAGGACTTTAAACTGAACGAAAAGGCGCTGCCGTTTGACGGCGAAAAAGTGCTTGAAAAAGTACCTTCATTTACGCAGCCGGGTGAAATTGTTGTTGATAATGAAGATGAAGGATTTCACGCAGACACGCAAATAAAGCAAAGTTTGCTGCAGAGGTTGCTCAAGATAAAAAAGAACGACGAAGAAGAGTATGTCCGATTCTCTTTCTGGCGTCCTCCCGTGCAATGGCGTAAAACAACATTCAGTAATTTTTACGGCAAATTCATTCATTCGGCTTGCTTTACCAAATCCGGCAAGGGAGGGCGTGTTGCATCGTGGAATGCTCGTCTTCCGGCGAGCGGACAATATGATGTTTATTGCTATAATTCCCGGGTTCGATTGCCCTGGGGCAGGAGGGGGAGACGACGGGAGTACATCGGAGATCATAATTTTATCATCTATCATGATGATGGCGTTGAACATGTAACGATGAACCCGAAAAAGTCTGACGAAGGGTGGACGTTTTTGGGTACATTTTACATGTCCGCGGGTGATGCAAAAATCGAATTAACCAATAAATCCACCGGCCGCACCGTCATTGCCGATGCCGTCAAGTGGGTGAAACGTTGAACAAGCAGGTTTGCAAAATGAAACATCTCTTAATATCTTTGTGTATTTTATTCGTTAATACGAGTTCGGCTTTTCCTCAGAAAACATTAACCCTGGATCGGGCGCTTGAAATCGCCATGCAGAACAGCCCGGATATTCAGCGATCAAAGTTGAATCTGGTGCGCAGCAGCGAGTCACTGAACGCGCAAAAGGCCGCCCTGAAATCCAGGTTCAGTTTATCTATAAACCCGTTTTATTTTAGCCGTGCCAGGCAGTTCAACACATTTTTTAACACCTGGAATACGACGGAGAGCAAGTCTTCGTCCGCTGATTTTCGCATCAGTCAGCCGATCGAGTGGACGGACGGGACACTCTCGCTCATCAATCGATTTCAATGGCAGAATTCATTCAGCGAGTACAGAAATGAGCGTAATAAAACTTTTAGCAATGATTTTTATTTGAATTATAACCAACCGATTTTTACCTATAACCGTACCAAATTGGCGCTGAAAGAACTTGAACTGGACCTGGAAAATGCATCACTAAGTTTTTCAGTGCAAAAATTAACGCTGGAATACCAGGTGACGCAATATTTTTATGATGTGTACAAGAAAAAATTAAGCCATCAAATCGCCATCGAAGAATTCCATAACCAGGAACAAAGCTACCGGATTATTAAAAATAAAGTTGATGCCGGCCTCGAGGCGAAAGAAGAATTGTATCAGGCCGAGTTAAATCTGGCGAACAGCAAATCCAAAGTAAAGAACACACAAGTAACTTTTGAATATGCGGTTGATAATTTTAAAAAGATTACCGGCATTCCCATTGAAAAAGATATTGATGTGATGGCGGATGTCTCACATCAGACAATTCAAGTCGATTTAGACAAGGCGCTGCAAAGCGGTTTGTCCAATCGAATGGAACTCCGGCAGAGAGGCATCGATATAGAAAATGCTTATGACAATCTGGTTAAAACAATGGCGCAAAATGAATTTAAAGGGGAAATCAATCTGACCTACGGCGTTATCGGCACAGATGAACAATTTAACGACATTTACCAGGTGCCGACTAAAAATCAGCAGGTGAAACTTTCCTTTGAAATTCCGTTATTCGACTGGGGTGAAAAGAAATCCCGAATCAAAGCCAATGAGGCAACGATTGACAGCCGCAAACTTTCGTTAACCGAAGAAAAAAAAGACATCAAGATTGAAATCCGCCAGGCATACCGAACGCTGGAAAATTTAGAAGTGCAAATAGAGATTGCCCGGCAGAATATCAAAAATGCCCAACTTACCTACGATATCAATCTTGAGCGTTATAAAAACGGCGACCTGACCAGCATGGATCTCAACCTTTATCAGACGCAGCTTTCGGAACAAAAGCTTGGGCTTGTTGAGGCTTTGATAAATTATAAATTGGCACTGCTCGATCTCAAAATAAAATCATTGTGGGATTTTGAGAAAAATCGTGCTGTGTTAACAGGTGCTAAATAGTGTTTGTCCCAAAACGGATGTTTTGCGTTGCAGTACTAGTTTACTTCCGTCTCGATTTGCTGATTAATAGATTGATTTACGAACAAAGATTAACGATTTTATTATGAAAGAATACAGTGTGGATATATAAATGAGTAATTCGTAAAAGTTGAAAAGCATGTCATCACGAGGAGCGGAGCGACAGTTTACCCCGAATTATCGGGGAAGCGATCTTTTAAAAACTGCACCTTGGTCGACATCCAGGTTGCTTCGCTTCGCTTGCAATT
>JAADGR010000370.1 GCA_013152225.1 Calditrichota bacterium | reverse complement strand
TAAAAATCGATAGGGATAAGACCAACCCCAAGGCGTCATTCAGAAGGAATCATGTAGGGAAAACGCTGGATTTGAAAGAAGTCGCTCTCTGCCCTCCTGCAGGCCAAAACTATATAGGACAAGCACTCAGATCAACTGTTGTGGTGATTGGAAAAGTTTTAGACGCCACATTTGATGATCGACCGCACAGAAATATAAGAGCTTCCTATAGAATAGATGTGAAAGAGTACTTGTATGGGGAAAAATATTTTGTTAATCCAATACAAGCCTGCGATTTTTCTGATAAAAGATAATCGAGTATACTACAGGATGGCCGTCAGGCGTCTGGTGGGCAAAAAATGTCCAACAGATGTGCTACGCACATGCCAAGCTTCTGGTTTTCCATTCGCCGTTCAGAGTAATATTTAGTCATGTCAATCCGTTGGCGGATCATGTGCGTAGTACATTTCCAGCATTCATTCGCCAAGCAAATGGTGGGCAGTTTTAATCAGCCTGTGTGAAAGCAGTGAAAATCATGTCATTGCGAGGAGTGCCGCCTTAGCGGCGCGACGAAGCAATCCCTTGAATAGCAGCAGGTTACGAGATTGCTTCGCTCGCAATGACAAAAAGTATAAGAAATAATGGTTTTCACACAGTCTGTGTACTTGGGACGGAGAAAAAACACCGAAAGGAACGGAAAAATGAAAAAAAATGTTTTTCTCATTTCTTTTTTACTTTTCACGATTTCGGCCCATGCGCAAATCAACATGAAAATGGACGGCGACGAATCGGACTGGACAAACGATCCTGTGTTGATCGAGGCGCCGAATAATGTTGAAGGATACTTCCCGGCAGAGGTTGGCGCTGCTGTGACGGACATTGTGGATGTGAAAGAAGTCAAAGCAAAGTTTGTGGACAACAGGATCTACTTTTTTATTCGATTTTGGGGTGGCCCTGTCTGGCCGAATCATGCCCAAAAGGAGGTTAATAATGATATGATCACTTTGTATCGCAACAGAGGCTACTATCATATTATCCTTGATCTTGACAATGATCCGTCCACAGGACGGAATACCTTTGAATATTATAAAAATTGGATGACGCCTTTGGGATACAGGCATTTGCAGGGTGAACAAAACACAGAAAATATTGGCGGTGAAATTGTACTTGGTTTGGAAACGGATAGTGGGTATAAAATCTCCCACCCAATCAGTGGGAAAGCAAAGTCTATACAATACACCGGAGAAGATATAACTTATCAATGTCCGCTTACTGGAATATGTAGCCCAATCTATTCTTTCAATTATCATGTTCCTGACCCTGATACCGTAAAACAGGTCTCGTGGACCGGCGCACTTTATGATATGGTTCTTAATGAAAACGTGTGGGTCGGCCACGGCTGGGGATACGATTTTCTGGAAATGGGATGCGAGGTGACACCGCTTGTCAAATATTGGCATGATAAGGGTTTTGATTATTTCCAGCCGGGCGATACAATCGGACTGGCCGCTTTTATTGAAACACCGATCGATGATTGGGGCATCGACATGACCCAGCGCGGGGAACTGGTTGTTCCGCCGCTGCCGAAACGACCTGCAAACATCGTGTTTGACGGCGACGATTCCGACTGGGCCGACAAACCGGTTATTATCCACGCGCCCGACAATGTTGAGGGATGTTTCCCAAGGGAAGTCGGAGCGGCGATAAACGATATTGTTGACATAAAAGAAGTCAAGGCCTTTGTTAATGCTGATGAAGATGCGCTTTATTTTCTCATTCGTTTCTGGGGCGGCCCTGTCTGGCCTAATTACTCTCTAATTAAGAACGACCCAAATTATGGCACGATTTACCGTCATCGGGGCTACTATTCTCTCATGCTTGATTTGGATAATAATCGTGAAACCGGCTGGGATACGCGCTATTATGAGACCCACCTCACGCCCTTAGGTTATCGCTGGTCACAAGGAATGGAGAATACAGATTATATTGGCGCTGAAACGGACTTTTGGGTCGGTTTGTATGTGAACTGGTCAGCTCCGCATCCCGATAATGGGCGTGTGCGATATATTGAATATTATAGTGACAACACAATCCCTGTTGATGTAAAAGACCTCGATATGACCATTTTTGAATATAATGTTAGCGATCCGGACAGTATTGCGACAATGCATTTCGATGGCTATATAGCCAATGACAGCAGCATGGCCTGGTTCGCCCATGCCTTCGGATACGATTTCATCGAGTGCGGCTTTTCTCTATCAGAGTTGAAAACGTACTGGCAAAATAAGGGATTCGACTTTTTGCAGCCGGGACAAACCATCGGCATCAGTGCTATGGTTGAAACGCCGATAGACAACTGGGGCTCCGATGTTACACCACGGGGCGAGATCAAAATTCCCGGCAGTGTAAAAGTGGCGGGGAATGCCGGTACATCCATTCCGCACAAATTATTATTGTACGGAAATTATCCCAATCCGTTTAATATGGAGACAGCGATACGTTATCTTTTGCCCCAGACGGAATATGTAATGGTTGAAATTTATAATACTCTGGGAAGGAAAGTTCGAACGCTAACCAGCGCCCGGTTCTCGGCGGGAATGCACACCATCCACTGGAACGGTCTGGATGATTTTGGGAATCCCGTGGCCGGCGGAATTTACCTTTGTGTGTTGAGATGCAAAAAAACGCAAATCATAATGCGAATGCTGTTGCTTAAATAAGGAGAATAGAGCTATTACTTGTGCTGCGCACACAAGTTTCTTATTCTCTGTTTGCCGTTCAGAGAAATGTTTTGTAATGTCAAATGGTTGGGCGTAATGTGCCCAGTACATTTCTCTGAGCGTTCGGTGACCATCCGCCTGCCTGGATACAGGGCGTACTGAGAGGCGTTCCTAAGCGAAACAGACTGGGTAAAAACGAGGAGTGCAACGCCTTTATGCGTTGCAATGCAATGCAGCCCATAAAGGGGCTGCACTCCTGGAATTTGATCGTTTTCACACAGGCTGGAGAGCATGGGAACGACCGTGACTTTTCCCTTTTGAACTGAATGAGATTTTTGCTATTTTGTGAAAACTTGAAAAATACAGATGAAAGGGGTTTTAGTATGTTGCCAAAATTCATCATTCTTCTTTTTATTTTGTCGGCCTCACCAGTCATGGCTCAGCAAAACGTTGCCCCGGACACTACAAAAACCGATAGTTTGCATACTTTACAAACATCGACAAGTCATGTACAAGAAATTCAAAAGCCTCAGGTTGACTGGGACAAGCGCATGCCGTGGATAATAGCATCAGGAATGTTCCTGATTGCTTTGGCCGGCCTTGTCTTTGGCCTCTATCGATTTCAGAAGCGAAGGAAAGTTGCGAGAGAAGATGCTTTTGAGGATGAACAAGGAAAACACGATTTTAAGGATCAGCAGAAGGAAGAGAAAGCAAAAGGCCAGGCAGGTCAATATAAAGCATTTTTGAAAGATGAATTGGGCACGATTGGCATTCTCGGTTCTTCGCAGGTCAGCGCGTTGCAGGTGAATGTTTTGGAAACATTTATTTCGCTGGATTTGTCGGAAGATGTGCACACGGAAGAGAAATACAGGCGCAATTCTCAAAATGTGTCCTACTGCCGGCAAAACAATCTTTCTCCTGAAGATGTGGTTCGCCGGGCTTTTTCAAAGTTTCGAATGCTGCTCATTCTTGGCGATCCCGGCTCCGGCAAGACCACCCTGCTCAAGTATTTTGCCGTTTCCTGCATCGAGGGCGAGTATAAAAAATTTGGCTTCAAACGCGAACCGTTAACTATGTTTTTGCCCATGCGTGAAATCGATTTTAAAGATAAACAACCCGAATTGTGTGAAGCGCTGGAAAAATATACCAGAATACCGGCGTTAACAAAAGAAACCTTTGAAAACTGGCTGGCCAAAGAGGAAACCATTCTGCTATTGGATGGTTTGGATGAAATTGCCGATGAGAAAAAACGACGCCAAGCATGCAAATGGATAGATGAAACTGCAACAAGAATGACCAAAACAAAGTTTATTGTTACTTCGCGCTGGACAGGGATTGATAATGAGAAAAATATTAAAATCACATTTCCTAATATACGAGCAGACGTGCAAGATTTAAGCGACGATCAAAAGAAAAGTTTTCTAAATAAATGGTTTGAAGTGGCTGCAATTGCCGGCAAGATTGCGCCAAAAGGGAACGATCCGCAAATGTGGGAACAGAAAGAAAAAGAAAGAGCAAAAGAACAGGCCGGGTATGTCATAAAATATTTATTTGACCCGCAAAATAAAATTTTGAAAGAATTGGCTTCGACACCGATGATATTGCAAATTATTGCATTGCTGCACCGGGAGAAAAAGTACCTCGCCCCTAGCCGCACCAAGCTCTACTCCGCGGCCATGCATTATATGCTGGAGGAGCGGGATGTAGAAAAAGAAATTCCAACACCTCTGAATGCCAATGATTCCATGGCTGTACTCAAGCCAACGGCCATGTGGATGCAAGAGGATTTGAAAAGCGATGAGGCGGACGCAAAGAAATTTCAAGACTTTTTGCAGGAACTGCTAAAAGATTATCACAAGGATGCCCGGGAGTTTTGTACATTCCTGGTGAAAAGAGCGGGGCTGCTCATAGACTATGATAAGGCGTATTATATTTTTCGACACAAATCATTTCGAGAGTACTTTGTCGGCGAGCGCATAGCAGATAAGTGGCAGGATAGAAAGTTTCTGCGCCGCATGGCGTCGCATCTTGGCGAGGAATGGTGGAAGGAGCCGCTGCGATTTTTTATCAGCAGTTCGGACGGTGAAAAGTTTGATGCCTTTATCGACGCTTTTTTTTCAGGATCAAAGGAATTAGTGCAAAAAGAACAAAATTTTTTACAGCAACTGATTCAGGAGGCACCGGCGAAAAGGATTAAAAAGCTTCGGGAAAAGCTATTGGATGGGCGCATAAAATCGCAAACGAAACTTTACATTATTGAAAGCTTGAAAAAAATCGGCAGTGAGGAGGCTGTAAAAG